>JAMOQM010000091.1 GCA_027064005.1 Candidatus Cloacimonadota bacterium
CTCTTGTATCTTCTGAACAATAAAATTCATCACTTGATGAAGTATAGCTTGGTGTATTTTCATCAACAGCTATCATTAAATTTCCGTCAGAAGGATTGTAGTTAAATGGAGTGCTTAATGTGATTTCTAACCATCCGTCTCCATTTTCTACAGCATCTAAACCAACACTGCCATTAAATACTTCAGTCATTCCATCAATTGGAGTCCATACGGAATCAACTTCAGTCATAGCTGTGGTACCCATATAGATAACCCAATCATTTTCATCATCATCACTATTACTTGTCCAATGATAATTATAATAAATTTTAGAAATTCTTTGATCAGCATCAATCGTGCCAAAATCAGAAGCTAAGTAAATTGATTGTGAATAAGAATATCCGTAATAAGGTTCAATTGGTAAATGCTTATTTGTTTCAGCACCGTTTCCAATCTGTACCAAATCGGCGGGCATTTGATATCCTTCACCGGTAAGAGGAATTTCGTGAGTAGTTCTGGTAATATTATCAACTATAGATAAGAATGCTGATTTCTCTCCGTCTGATAAAGGTGCAAAAGCTACACCGATAGTAGCAACTTCGTTAAGTCCCAAGTTAATAGGATATGTATTAGTGTCTGTTAATACGAAGTCAGCTACATCATCACCTGTAATGGAGATGTTTGCATCAATAATTAAATTTCCGCCACTAGTATTGCTAATGGTAAATTCTTGCATATCAGAGCTTGAATTAACATTTACGGTTCCAAATCCAACTGAATCCGGTTCAATTGCAAATACCGGATTAGCAGGAGCCTCATCAATTGTAACTGCATCAAGATAAGTATTTTTCATTCCCCAATCACTGAGTGCTGTAAATTTTACATCGGTAACATCAGTGGTTAACGGAAGAATTACATTAGCCCAATCTGTAGTACCGAAAACAGGTATTACTAATACATCTGTCCAATCGGTACCGTTTGTTGTGGTTGCGATAGTTAAAGTAGCAGGATTTGATTCAGAATCACCATTCCACCAATAAAATGAAAGAACAGGTGAACTCATAGCCGTAAGATCTAACGAAGGGGTAATAATTGAGCCGGTTGTTCCGGAGCTGTAACTATAATTATTAAACATTGCGGCATTTGTGCCTTCATAAGATGCACCAGGACCATAAGATGTCCCGTCGTTTTGTACCCAGGAACCGGAACCGTCAGCAGGATCCAATGTCCAACCGGTTGGTGGCCATGTTTCGAATCCTTCCGATAATATCGGGTCTGCGAATAGAGTTAAAGTAGCGAATAGGACGAACAATAAGATGATTGTCTTTTTCATAATTCTCTCCTTATTTTTTTTTCATACAAAATTCGTATGTTTTTATGAGAAAACTTTTCATCATCAATGTTGTCAACTATTTTTTGAAGTTTTTTTGGATTCCATCTAAATTTTTCCAAATAGTGCCTACGAAATCGTTCACACACTTTTCTAATGAAATTATTCTAAATGACTTTGAACAATTTATCCCCTTTATTATAAATCTCTTAACTTATTTGTTTTAGAGAATTTAGAGGGAAATGCGTAATTTGAAAATGAAAATGACAGCTACCTAATGTAGCCAACGTGATAGCTTTATAAAAAAACGGAATGGATCAACATTTTCCGGTAAAATCTCATCAGGAATATATTTTGTAAGATTAAAAACAAATAAAATTATCCAAACGCGAAGAATTTTATTAATGAAATAAACGCTTTCTAACCGGCACAATTTAATTTGTGGCAGTTCCTAAATATGTAAATCTCTAACTATTTCAGATTGAAAATGGTAGGCAAATATTTTGCTACACTTTGTGAAATTTTCTTATTCATTAACAGTTAATTTATGTTTTCTCTCAAAATCTTACATATATTTTTTTACCTTTGGTAGGAATTTAAAAAATAATTGACTCTCTTTTGATAAATTTCAGTGAAATGCCAACAAATTTGTAAAAATCTTGACACTACTTTAAGTAATAACTATTTGGAAATCAAAAATTAAAGGATATAAATTTGAAAATTACAACGATAATTGGAGCCAGACCTCAATTTATAAAAGCCGGTGTTGTCTCGCGTGAAATTAAAAAACACGAAGATATTACAGAAATTATTATTCACACCGGACAACATTATGATTACAATATGTCCGATATATTTTTCAAAGAATTGGAAATACCTTTTCCTGATTATTCTTTAAATGTCGGCTCCGGTTCTCACGGAGTTCAAACAGCAAAAATGTTGGCAAAAATTGAAGAGGTATTAATCAAAGAAAAACCTGATTGGGTATTAGTTTATGGAGACACAAATTCAACTCTTGCCGGTTCGTTGGCAGCAGTAAAACTTCATCAAAAAGTGGCACATGTTGAAGCCGGACTTCGTAGCTTCAACAGATTAATGCCGGAAGAAATAAATCGAATCTTAACTGATAGAATTTCTGACGTTTTGTTTGCCCCAACTCAAAATGCTGTTGCAGAATTATCAAAAGAAGGCTTGTCGGAAAATACTTTATTTGTTGGCGATGTCATGTATGATTCAGTTCTTTTTTATCAAAAAAAGATTAAACAAAATTTCTCAGCTTATAAAATTCCTAATATTCCTCAAGATTACTATTTGGCAACAATTCATCGTGCCGAAAACACAGATTTCCCCAACCGACTTCAATCCATTTTAGATGCTTTCGGTGAATTAGATAAACCTGTAATCCTTCCTCTGCATCCGAGAACAAAAAATATCATTATGAATTTCAAAGTACCAAAAAATGCGGTGATAATCGAACCGGTCAGTTATTTGCAAATGCTTGCTTTGGTTATCAATTCAGCGAAAGTTTTAACGGATTCAGGCGGATTACAAAAAGAAGCTTATTTTTTAAATAAATATTGCGTTACAATGAGAGACGAAACAGAGTGGATTGAAACCCTTGAAAATGATTGGAATATTATCGTTGGAGCTGATAAAGATAAAATTATTAATGCAACAATGAAAAAGAATTCGAATTCAGATCGGATTGATGCTTTTGGTAACGGTAATTCGGCCGGTAAAATTATTAAATTTCTAACTGAGAGGTATAGATGAAAAAATTAAAATTCGGTTTGGTTGGTTGTGGAAGAATTTCTTCTAAACATTTTGAATCAATTAAACTTATTGATGAAGCTGAAATGGTGGCGTGTGCCGATATAATTTTGGACCGAGCAAAAACTGCTGCTGAGAAATATGGAGTTAAAGAATATTTTCAAGATTATCATGAAATGTTTGAAAAAGTAGATTTAGACGTTGTAATTATCGCAACACCGAGCGGAATACATCCTGAAGTTGGAATTGCTGCCGCAAATAAAAAAATTAATGTAGTTTCTGAAAAACCAATGGCTACAAACTTAGAAGATGCCGATAAATTAATTAAAGCTTGTGATGAAAATAAAGTTCACCTTTTTGTTGTAAAACAAAATCGCCTAAATACAACTATGCAACTCCTCAAAAGAGCAATTGACAAAAAAAGATTCGGAAAAATTTATTTCGTCCAATCAAATGTATTTTGGCAACGTCCACAATCCTATTATGATTTAGCTAAATGGCGCGGAACTTGGGAATTTGACGGTGGTGCTTTTATGAACCAAGCCAGTCATTATGTTGATGCAATTCATTGGATTGTTGGTCCGGTTGATAGCGTAATGGCTGAAACAGCAACCATGGCCAGAAATATAGAAACTGAAGATACGGGATGTGCTGTTCTTAAATTTAGAAACGGTACTATCGGAAATATCAACGTTTCAATGCTTACTTATCCTAAAAATTATGAAGGATCAATAACCGTTATTGGTGAAAAAGGTACTGTAAAAATCGGCGGAGTTGCTGTAAATCACATTGAAAAATGGGAATTTGAAGATTATGATGATGACGACAAATCTATCATCGAAAGTAATTACAATCCTCCAAATATTTACGGATTAGGGCATCTTCCCTATCTCAAAAATGTTGTGAATTCAATATTGAACGGTGAAGAACCATTAACGGATGGTCGCGAAGGAAGAAAATCTTTAGAAATTATTTACGCAATTTATTTATCTGCAAAACACGGCAAGAAAATCGCCATTCCATTATAAAAAAGAGAGGTTATATTGTTTGAACAAGAGTATTATGAAGTAAGAAAAAAGATGTTGGAAAAAGCTTTAGACAGATATTTAACTCCTAAAAATGTATATCCGAATGAGTTGCATGAAGCGATGAGATACAGCATTTTTTCTGAAGGAAAAAGATTAAGACCTTTTTTGATGTTCGCAGCTTTTGAAATGCTTAAAGGCAAAAAAAGCGTTAAAAGTTTAAAAAATATCGTCCCGGCAGCGTGTGCAATTGAAATGGTACACACCGCATCATTAATTCATGATGATTTGCCGAGCATTGATAATTCAGATGAGAGAAGAGGTAAGAAAAGTTGCCACGTTAAATTTGGAGTTCCAACTGCTTTATTAGCCGGAGACGCACTGTTGACAAAAGCTTTTGAAGTTTTAACAGATGTTTTACCAAAATTTAAAGCAATTGAATGTATTACTGCCTTTACAAATTCCGTTTCAACTCGTGGAATGATTGCCGGTCAAACTGTTGACATAACTTCTACAAATAAAAGAATAAATGTTAATATCTTAAAATATATCCATTTGAAAAAAACCGGTGCTTTGCTGCAATTAGCTATGGATATCGCTTGTATAATGTCAAATGCTGATGAAAATGTTCGAGCAACATTAGGAAATTTTGCCTTAAATGTTGGACTGGCTTACCAAATAATTGACGACATCCTCGATGAAATCGGTGGTTTTGAAGACCTTGGTAAAGAACCGGGTCAAGATTTAAAAAACAAAAAAGCTACTTATCCAGGATTGATCGGATTGGAAAAATCTAAAAAAGAAGCTGAAAAATTATTAAATTCGGCATTTAAAATGATTAAGGGATTTCCTAACAATGATGTTCTCTTAGAATTCGTACAAACTATTAAGGATAGATTACCATAAATTGAAAGCTTATTTTGAAATAATTAGACCTTTTAATACAATATTTGTAGCACTGACAATTTTGTTCGGTGCTTTTTTTCATTCACATAATTATTCAATATATGCGATTATTTTTGCTATTTTTTCAGCTGGTTTCATATCGGCAGCCGGATATGTAATTAATGATTTTTATGATTTGCAAATTGATAAGATTAATCGACCTGACAGAGTTTTACCATCAAATAGAATGCGACCGAAGGTTGCTTTTTGGTATGCAATAATTTTGTTATTTTTGGGAATTATCTTCGGTTTTCTTACCCAAAAATCAGGTTGTATATTTCTCGCATTATTGAATTCATTTTTGATGTTTTATTATGCAAAATCTTTAAAAAAGAAATTTTTATTTGGGAATTTAGTTGTTGCTTACGCAGCAGGTTCAGCTTTTATTTTTGGAGCTATATCTAATTCTAATTTAAAAAATGTTTTTGTTGTTTCTATTGTTGCTTTTTTATATACTTTAGTTAGAGAAATCGTTAAAGATATGGAAGATGTTGAAGGCGACATAAAAGAGAATTCTTCAACTTTACCAATTATTTTAGGGAAAAAAGTAGCAGCATATTTAACGATAATTCCGATCTTAATGATATTTTTTTTCCTAAATTATAAGTTTATTTTTCATGGACTTAATATTTATAAAATTGTCATAAATCCATTTAATTATATTGTAACGTTACCACTTTTAATCCTATTTTTTTTATATTCCAATAATTTAAAAGCAAAATTTCTTCATAAGATTTCTTTGATCATGAAATTGGATATGTTACTATACCTTGTCGGAGTTTGGTTTATTTAGATTTTAAGAATAGAAAAGCACCATTTGTAATTTCAAAATAGTGCTTTTTCTAAAAAGTTTACTTCAGATAAATTCCACAACCAATAAATGTTTTAGAATCAATTTTTCGAAGATATGTTAATTTTTTCTCAATCTTAAAATTCTCGTAATTTTTCCAAGCATATTCTTGCCAGGCAATATCAGTAGTTTTCATTGCTTCGATAAATTTTTTGATAAAATAAACACCATATTAATCCTTAAGATTTATCTGATTTTGACCAATTTTTTTACACCAAATTTTGGTACGTATCATAACCGCCGAAATTATTTTTTTTTGAAGTAGATGAGAAGTATTCGATTTATATTTGTTATTTTTAAATGAAAAAAGAGAAAGAGTGTTAGCTCTTTCTCAAATAACATTATATTAGTTGATTTTGTTTCTTTTTTCCTAAATATGCTTCTTGGATTTTTTTAGATTTCAATAATTCTTCGGAATTACCGTATTCCACAATATTACCTACTTCTAACACATATCCTCTATCTGAAAGTCGCAAAGCAGCTCGAGCATTTTGCTCTACAATAAGAACTGTTACTCCCTGCTTACTAATTTCTTTGATAGCTTTGAAAATTAATTTAACTAAAATTGGGGCTAATCCCAAACTTGGTTCATCCAACAATAGCATTTCCGGATTACACATTAACGATCTTCCGATTGCCAGCATTTGTTGTTCACCACCGGAAAGTGTTCCGGCTAATTGATTTTTCCTTTCTTTTAAGCGTGGGAAAAGTTCATAAACCCATTCCATTCGGGCATAATCAATTTTCTTTAAAGAATAAGCTCCCAGTTTAAGATTATTTTCGACTGTGATTGTTCCAAAAACAAGTCTTCCTTCCGGCGATTGACTTATCCCAAGCGGAACAATTTTATGAGCAGGAATTTTAGTTAATTCATGCCCCCGATAATTTATTTCACCGGATTGAGCTTTAATCAAACCACTAATTGTTCTTAACGTAGTTGTTTTACCGGCACCATTAGATCCTATAATTGCAACAATTTCCGAAGGATATACTTTTAAGGAAATTCCTTTTAACGCTGAGATATGACCGTAGGAAACTTTTAGATCCTTTATCTCGAGAAGAACATCTTTAGTTTTCATCTTCATCTCCTTCATCATCTGCATCTTCCTTTCCTAAATAAGCTTCAATAACAGCCGGGTCATTTTGGACAATTTCAGGAGTTCCTTCACATATTTTTTCCCCAAAATTAACTACCGTTATATAATCGGTCACATTCATTACAAGATTCATATCATGCTCAATTAAAAGAATTGTGAATCCCATATCTCTTAATTTAAAGATCAAATTCGTTAAATCTAAGGTCTCGTGACCATTTAATCCAGCAGCCGGTTCATCAAGCACAATCAATTCCGGTTCAGTTGCTAAAGCTCTGGCAATTTCGACTCTTCTTTGATGACCGTAGGGAAGATTCTTAGTCAATTCAGTAGCATAATCTTGAAGATTCATTAATTCCATGATTTCTTTAACTTTCAACCAATTTTTCTTTTCGTCTCTTTTTGAAAAAGGTGTATGAATTAAACCATGATACCAATGTTGTTTACTTATTTGATTTCTTCCGGACATAATATTTTCTGCCACACACATATCGCTAAAAAGTCGAATAGTTTGAAAAGTCCTCACTATCCCCAAATTAGCTATTTTGTCAGGAGGATAATTTGTTATATCTTTTCCTTTCCAAATAACTGTTCCTTCCTCCGGTTTATAAATGCCGGTAAGACAATTAAAAACGGTAGTTTTCCCAGCACCGTTTGGACCGATAATTCCATAAATTTGACCTTTTTTTACTGAAAAACTTAAATGGTCAACAGCTACTAATCCGCCAAATATTTTTGTTAGATTTTCTATTTTTAATAATTCCATTATTTATCCTTCAATAAGTATTTTGGAATAATTCCAAATTTCTTAGGAATTATACCTCTAGGTCTCAAAATCATTGTTAAAATCATCATTACCCCAAATACAAGATATCTATAAGTATTAAAATCTCTAAATATTTCAGGTAATACAAACATAAGGAATGTTCCTAATAACACACCGGGAATTGATGACATTCCTCCTACAATTACGATCGTGAAAAACAAAATTGATTGCATCAAATTAAATGATTCCGGACTAATTACAGTATATTGGATAGCGAAAAGAACGCCGGCAATACTTGCAATTGAAGCTCCAAGTGCAAAAGCAAAAAGACGATAAAATCTCGTATTAATTCCAACACATTGAGCAGCCAAATTGTCCAATCTTAAATAATGAAAAGCTCTTCCAACTGCACTTGTTTCGAGATTCTTTATCATTATCAAAATTAAAATCAGCACAAAAAAAGCGAGATAATAAACAGATAAATCGGAAGAAAATTCAAAACCAAAAAGGGAAGGTCTTTCAATACCAAAAATTCCATTTGGACCACCAGTAAGTCCAAAAACATTATTCTTGATTACTTGTTGGAAAATAATATTGAATCCTATTGTTACAACTAAAAGATAATCACCTCTCAGATGAATAGTCGGCATTGCCATAAGAACGGAAATAATCGCCGAAATTAGCACTACGACCGGTATCGCCCATAATATAGGTATATTAAAAACGGTATTCATAATTGCTGAAATGTAGGCGCCTATACCAAAAAACATGGCATGTCCCATATCAAACATTCCGGCTTTTCCAAGTACAATATCCTGACTAAGAGCAACTATCGAATAGATAATAAATGTCGTACCAATTGCTAACCAACTGGAATTAGAAAATAGCGGATAGATTAACAATATCCCCAAAAATACTAGATATTTGTATATTGCTGATTTTCTCATTATACTTTCTCCGCAACACGTTCACCGAGAATTCCGGTAGGTTTAAAGATAAGAATAAGAATCAATAATATGTATGTAAAGGCATCCGCCCAAGTACTTGAGATATATCCGGCAATTAAAGAGTTAAATAATCCTAAGAAAATACCACCAAGCATCGCACCCGGTATATTCCCGATTCCGCCGATAATAGCTGCAACAAAGGCACTTATTCCGTAATTCCAACCCATATTGAAAGTAATTCCACGATAGAACATTCCAAGGAACATCCCACCGACAGCACCTAAAGTTGATCCTAAAGCAAAAATTATGACAATAATTGCATCAACATTAATTCCCATTAACCTTGCAGCATCTTGATTAATTGCAGCTGCCCGAATTGCTCTACCGGTTCTTGTTTTATTCACCAAAATATATAATCCAATCATGATGAAGAACGATAACAGTAAAATCAATATTTGAATCAAACTGATAACCGAATCTCCAAAATGCCATATTTTATTTGGAATAATATCTGCCGGATAATAGTGTGGATTAGGTCCCCAAATTAGCATAATCGCATTTTGAAAAACCATTCCTGCTCCTAAAGCTGAAACGACTGCACTCAATCTTGGTGCCTTTCTTAATGGTCGATATGCAATTCTTTCCAGTAGGTAACCAATAATTGAGATAATAACAATCGTTATGATCAATGATATTAAAATAGCAATTATTGAGTTCGAAAAGGAACTAACTACGGTCGTATAGATTGTTAATCCTACAAAAGCTGAAAGTGCAACCAAATCACCATGAGCAAAATTGATAAACTTCATTGTTCCGTAAACCATAGTATAGCCTAAAGCTATGAGAGCAAAAATGCTCCCAATAGTTAGACCATTAATAACTTGTTGTATAAAAATATACATTACAACACCTTATTTACTGATTACTTTATAAGAATTGTCCGGTTGAATTTCATAAGCAAAATATGAACTTCCAATTCTTTCACCTTTTTTATCCCACGACAAAGGACCTGTAAATCCGGGGAAAGGTTTTTTCATATTATGAAGGAAATCTGCAATAACTTTGGTATCTAAAGAATTTGTTTGTTCAGCAGCATACATAATAGCACGAAGTCCGTCAACATTCAAAATAGTCCAAATACTGGGAATTTTCATTCCGTATTTTTTTTCATAATCAGCTAAGAATTTTTTAGCATCGTCATATGGTAATAATGATGGAGTTGGAACATTAATCAAATAAGAACCTGAAGCGGCAGAACCTGCCAATTTTACAAAATCAACATTATCGTTTGCGTCACCACCATAAAAATCAGCTTTAATATCCAACTGAACTTGTTGAGATCTCAACAATCCACCATCAGAATAATAGCCACTGAAATAAATTACATCCGGATGAAGTGATTTTATTTTAGTAAGAATCGGAGTAAAATTTTGGTTTCCCGCTTTAATTTTACCATAATAAACCACATCTCCACCTAATTTCTCAATTTCTTTTTTTACAGCATCTCCTAAACCTACAGCAAAACTTGAATAGTCGGAAAGAATAGCTACTTTTTTATAATGCCTTTGATTGATAAAATGATTTGCAGTAAAAATAGCTTCAGCACTATTTGGATTTGAATTCCTAAAGAATGTCCAATAAGCATGTTTTGTCAAAGCATCGCTGGTACCATCACTAGTTTGAAGCACTCCCGCTTTATAATACATTTTTTGCGGAGCAGCAGCACAAGTTGAAGTGTAAGAACCTATTACAGCCATTACTTTTTTATTAATGAGATTCTTTGCAGCGAAAGCAGCTTTGACTGCTGTTCCTTCATCATCTTCACTAATGACTTCAATTTTGTTACCAAGTAATCCACCTTGAGCATTTTTTTGTTCAACAATAAGTCTTACAGCTTGGTCAATCCCTTGACCTTCATTTGCATATTTACCGGTGATAGGTGCTTGAACTCCGATTTTAACAACTTTGGCATTAAGTCCAATTGGGATAATTAGTGCCAAAACCATTAACAACATTAAACTTCCAGTAATCTTTTTTTTCATTCGATCCTCCTAAATTTTTATTAAAACAAAAAATGACTTTATTTTAAATCTATGTCAATTGTTTTATTTCAGATTAATTATATTTTTTGTTAATTATTTAGAACGTCAAATATATTGAATTATTTCAGAATTACTTAACTTCCTGGTACATATTGATTTAATATATAAATATTAGCGATAAATAGTCTGTTATTAATTTGTAATTTAATTTTCTTTTTTTTATTTATTTCCTTCATTATAAAAAAAAGAGGAATCTTCTTACGAAAATTCCTCTTAAATTTATTATCTGCTTATTCTTCTTTTGCGTCATCCTGAGCCATAGCTTCTTCAAAAGAAATATGTGTTTTGAATCTGGTAATACCCAATCTTCCGAATAATGAATCCACTAAAGAATAAATTACGGGAATAACAACTAATGTTAATATCGTAGCAAAAGCTAATCCGAACGAGATACTTACAGCCATTGGCTTCCAATCTTGGGTAGCCGTTGAGGTTGAAATAATCATTGGAACCATCCCAAATATTGTAGTAATAGTAGTTAGCAAAATAGGACGTAATCTTGTTACTCCGGCATTAATTAATGAATGCCAACGATCCATTCCCAATTCCCTTTCCTTATTGACAAAATCAACCAGAACTAAGGAATCATTAACGACAACTCCTGCCAATGCGACCACGGAAATCATTGTATTTAGGGAAAATGGAAGTCGTGTAACTAATAATCCGAAAATAACTCCAATAAACGAAAATGGAATTGTTAACATTACAATTAGAGGTTGGACATAGGATTTAAATTGTGTTGCTAAAATTGCAAATACCAAAAATAAAGCAACGATAAAAGCATACATTAATGAAGTGTACGATTTTTTCTGTTCTTCAGCCTGTCCACCATTTTCTAAAATATAACCGGGAAATTTTTTCTCAAAATTAGCCAGTTTACCATCTATTTTTTTGATTTTATTTCCAAAAAGAATATTTTTTACATTATTGGGAGTTTGAGTAATAGTTCTTCCGTTATCTTGATAATTAGAGACATCAGCAGTAATGGTAACAATTCTTTTCCTATCTCGATGAACTATTTCAGCGATACCATCTACTTGTTTTAATTCCGCCAAATCTTTGAGAGGAACTAAATTCCCTGTTCTAGTCCTAATTTTTAGATTTGCAAGTTCAGAGAGATTATCAATATTATCAGGCTTTTCTTTCACAATGATATCGTATTCATCCAAATCTCCACCTCTAAAAGTAGAAACCGTTGAACCGTAAAGAGCTGTTCTGACAGCTGAAGAAATTTGAGCGGTAGTTATTCCATAAATACCTAATTGTTCATAATTTGGAATAATCCTCAATTCATCTTTTCCTTTTGAATAAGTACTCGAAATATCCGTAACTCCCGGTATTTTCTCTAATACTTTTTCTAAATAATCGCTAATTTCCTTCAAAGTAGTTAATTTATTCCCCTTTACCCGAAGTTCAACATCTTCGCCGGTAGGAGGACCGCTTTTTGTTAATTTAAATTTATAGGAAGTAATTTCAGGGATTGTATTCATAAATTTCCGAAGTGAATTTTTTATTTCATCTAAAGGATATTTCATTTCATCAGCATCGATAAAATCCATTCGGATTTCGGCGTTTGAACTGGCTTCTTCCCATCGATGTCTAAGAATCATACTTCCCACAGTTGTTACAATAGACTCTATATCGTGCCTTTCTTTCATTGTTTCCAAATGATTTTCAATTCTTGTTACAACCTCATTTGTTTTATCTAACTCAGTTCCAATTGGTGTTGTTAGTTGTAATTTCAGTGTTTTAGGAGTGTGTTGGGGAAAAAATTGTAAAGGTATCAATTGAAAAACTATAACCATTCCACTGAGAATCAAAGCAAAAATCACGGAAAGAACGGTAATGATTCTATGCTTAAGTGCAACTTTGATTATTTTTCGATAACCATTTGTTATTTTAATTTGAATCGGAGAAATTTTATGTGTTTTAACATTTATCGGTTTTGCCATTTCAGAAACATGAGACGGTAAAATAAAAAGTGCTTCAAACAAAGATGCTGCCAAAGCTATTGAGACAACAATCGGGAAAAAATGCATAAATTTTCCCATCATTCCCGACATCATCAACATTGGAATAAAGGCGGCAATCGTGGTCAAAACAGCAGCAATAACCGGCCACATAATTTCTTCAGCACCTTTGATAGTCGCTTCTTTTGGTGAAAATCCCATTTCTAAATATCGATGTACGTTTTCCAAAACAACAATTGCATCATCTACTATCATTCCCAAAACTAGAATTAGAGCAAAAAGACTGAGATTATTAATAGTGATATCAAAAGCATTCATAATGATAAAAGCTAATAAAAAACTGAAAGGTATCCCCCACGCAGCAAGAATAGCATTTCGCCATCCAATGAAAATCCATAATGAGAAAAATACTAAAATAATTCCCAGAACAGCATTACTTCCGAGGACTTTCATGCTTTTGCTAACTTCAATTGAGCCATCATTTCTCACAACAGCTCTAACACCGGGATTATTCTTTGCAAAAGCTTTCACTTCTTTTCTAACATCTTTGATAACATCAATAATATTACCGTCAACGTCTTTATAAACAAAGATATTCACCGATTTTTTACCATCTAATTTTGAAATAACATTCTGTTCTTCGAGAGTATCTTTTACAGTGGCAACATCACTTAATTTTACTGAATTTCCAAGATTGTCAGTGCTTATAATTAGATGACCGATATCATCAACTTTATTAAATTCTCCAACAGTTCTTACTAAAAATTCTGCTGACCCGTATTTGATTGTTCCGTTTGGATAATTATTATTTCGCATTCTGATTGCATTTGAAATATCATCTAAGGTCAATCCGTAAGCTTCTAATTTTTTAAGATCACCTTCCACCCAAATTTGTCGTTCACGAGTTCCTGAAACATCGGTTTTTGAAACGTGATCAATATCTAAGAGGCGGTCTTTCAAATCATCAGCAATATTTCTTAAGGAATTTTCTGAAAAATCACCGGAAATCGCCACATCGCAAATTTCATTAATTTCTCTCATATTTAATCTGATAGCAACCGGATCCATGGCATCTTCGGGAAGGTCTTTAACTTTATTAAGTTCGGAGTTAAGATTATCCCAACAATCGTCGGGATTTGCGTTCGGTTTGAAATTTACAGAAATTGTAGCTTTTCCTTCTGTACAGGTAGATTCAATATAATCCAAATCATCGACATCCGAGATTTCATCTTCTATTTTTTTAACAATTTGCTTCTCAATTTCAGAAGGAGTTACGCCCGGGTAAGCAACAACGATGATTGCACTTCCAAAATCAACCGGCGGCATTTCTTCTTTAGGCATATTGAATACTGTGAAAACTCCAAAAACAATTACTAAAATCATGATAAGATTTATAAGAACGGAATTGTTTACAGATAGTTTTATTATAGACATTTTAAACTCCGTTATTTTTGATTAATCTTAAGTTTGGTTCCGTTTTCGATATCATCCGTACCTGAAACGATTACTTTATCGCCAAAATGAATTCCGGATTTAACAACAACCTTGTTATCTATAACTTTTTGGATTTTAATTTCTTTTTTAACGGCAATATTCTTATCGGAAGCGATAAAGACGTAATGTGTATCATAGTATCTTGCAACCGCATCTACCGGCAAAATGATTACGTTATTATGACTAATTGTATGGATTGTGGCATCAACAACCATACCCGGCAGTAATTTTTCATCATTATTATTGATTTCAATTTCAATAGGATAGAAATTTTTTTGCGGAATTAAATCCTTTCCAACACCGATAATTTTCCCTGATAAAGTAAGATTTAAAGGTTTATAAAAAACATCGACTTTATTTCCTTTTTTAATATTGATTACATCTTTTTCAGAAACTCCAAGTGATAATTTCAGTTTTTTTGTTTGAACTATTCTGCAAATTTCTTGTCCGGGATTTATATGCTGACCATCAATAACAGGGAGATAGGAAATATATCCTGAAATTGGGGCAATAAATATGGAATTGTTATAATTTCTTTGGGCTGTTTCCAAACCGGATTTTGCCATTTCCAAAGCGGATTTTGCATTATTCCAATTGCTTAAAGTTTGATTGTATTCCGAAAATGATATTGATTTATCTTTAAACATTTTTTCCGCAGCATTTTTTGATTTTGTTGCAACCTCAAAATTGAACTTACTTGATTTCAGAGAAGCTTTTGCTTGATTTAATCTGAGAATAAAATCATTTTCACGTAATTTACCCAAAGAATCTCCTTTAGAAATATAATCACCGAGATTTTTATTTATCTTCGCTATATTTCCCGAAACTTCCGAAATTAAATCTACTCGGTTCACACTTTTCAATCTTCCGCTGATTTTAACAAAATCCGTAATTGATTGAGGTTGAATATTTTCGATAAAAACCGAAGTTGGTTTATCACTTTTTTTATTTGGTCTTCGTTTGGATTTATTACATCCAAATGTAGTTAAAACACCAATTATCATTAGAATAGGAATTATTCTTCCTCTCATTTTCCCTCCGTTTTCTTAAATAATATTTTAGATATTTTTGTGAAATTTTCAACACCAACTTGAAATTTTAAATTGTTCTTAGCTTCTAAAAACGAATAAATCGAATTTGTATATTGGTTCAAAGCATTGAAATACATAACCTGAGTATCCATCAAATCTGTTAAAGAAACCAAATCATTTTGATATCTCGTTTCCATTTGTTTATAAGTTTCCGAAGCCAAATCTTTTGCTAAAGAAGAAGATTCTATTGTTTTTGCCGCTAAATATAAATTTTGTAATGAAGATTGAATTCCAAGATTCAATTGTGATTGAAAATTTTTCAAATCATACTCAGATTTTTTTAATTTATGTTTGCTATCTTTTACACCTAAACCGTTGTCAAATATTGGAAATATCGGTATTGACGATGACAACGCAATCGTACTGCTTTTTGAGTAACTATCATCAGGATCAATAGATTCAGTCCAATTCTTTGAATAAGAAAGATTCAAGTTAGGAAGAAAATTACCGTAACTCATCAAAAGGGATTTCTTTTGAATTTCTTTATTTAAGATAGAAATTTTAAAATTAGGATTATATTTTTCAGCTATATTCAGAAGTTGTCTATGAATATTTTCATTACTCATAATTTGAGAATATTTAGCTATTCCGGATTTTACTTCTTCTAAATTAATTTTTTTCAAAGTAATATCTTGATAAGTTCCGATAGAATTTTGTAAGTCTAAAACTGATAGATTATAGGCATTTGTTAATTGGATAAATACAATATTTTTGTTGGCTTTAGCTGTTTGTGCTTTCAAATAATCTGCCTTCGAAATAATACTTCTTTCAAATTTCAATTTAGAAATTTCAAGATGCTTTGCTGATGATTCCAAATCCAATTTGGCATTTTCTTTTTTGGACAACAATTCCAAACATTTGTAATACTTAGATTCAACATCATTTAATAATGATTGTCTTTTAAGCTTTAATTGTTGTTTAGAAATTTTTTCCGCATCAGATTGGATTTTTGCACCCAACCAAATTTTCCCGCCATTAAATATCGGTTGTGTAATCGTAGCATTAACGGAGATATTTCTATCTTGCAAATCGTCAGAATTTACACCGGGCATTATAGGTTTTGGGTCTGAATTTGACACATTCCCCGAAACAGAAGCCGATGGTAATAAATTAAGATAGGCTTTTTCTTTTGAAATCGTACTACTCTTCAAATTTTCTTTTGCAGATAATAATGAATTGTTGTTATTCAAAGCCATTTTTTTTGCTTTATCAAGTGATAATTCCAAAGCAAAAATATTAATCGAAATTAATATCATCATCAATATGATTATATTTTTTTTCATTAAATTTCCTCCTCATTTGACAAAAACCGTTTTTCACCTTTTCCCTTCTCCAAATCATCTAGAATATTTTGAACTGTAATCATTTCATTTTCAATCATCATTTTTACCATTTCTAATATTCTAAAAGCATAAAAAGGTAGGTTTAAATCTCCAGTTTCATTTTCCCCAATACGTTCTGTTTGCTTTTCAATAAACATTTTTTTACGTAACTTCATCGTTTTTAATCTTTTTTCTAAAGCTTCTTTAAAAGTATTTCTTGTTACAGCCCCATCAATAATCCACAACAAAGCCCAAAAGCCCGTTGTCTTTTCAGAATTAGCTAAAATATTTTCCTTTATTTTAGATTTGAATTCACGCTGACCTTCCTCGGTAATTGTATATACTTTCTTTTGAGGAAGATTTTTTTGAGAAACCATTTCTCCGGCAATAAGTCCTTCACTTTCCAGCTTTTTTAAAGATTTATAAATAGAAGCTTTTTTTATTCCTCTAAGAATATGAAATCTTCGCTCTTCCACCTTTTGTGAAATTTGATATCCATACATTGGTTTTTCAAAAATAAAACCAAGCACAAACAAATCAATTATCGGCATAAAACCTCCTATAACTATTTCCAATATTATCCATATCACTATTATTTTTTTTCATAGTTTCTTGGAGACTATATACTGTCAATTTTTTTCTTTTTTATAAAAGCAAATAGTGTCTAAATAAGCGTTCGTTAATCAAGACAAGTTATAAACAAAAATCCTTCTAAATATATTTATTTTTGAGAGAAATCGAGATTACATAAAAATCATTAAAATTGGGAAACAAACAAAACGCCATAATTTTGCTAAATAATTTTTGTTTACAACAAATTAGGTTATAATATTTACGTTCTCATTATCAAAAAATAGCATGGAGGAAAAATGTTAGATAAAAATAGAGTACAAGATGTTTTGGATAAAGTAAGACCATCATTACAAGCTGATGGTGGCGATTGTGAAATAGTAAATATTCGTAAAGACAATGTTATTGAAGTTCGTCTGCAAGGTGCTTGTGGCGGATGTCCAATGGCTACTTTAACTTTAAAAGCCGGAATCGAAAGAGTTTTAAAAGACGAAATTCCTGAAATAGTTGAAGTTGTTTCAGTTTAGTTTATAGCGGAGAAATCCGCTTTTTTTATGGAATCATTAAATTTTCAAACGTTTTTTTCTAATATCCAAAGTTGGTTATCAACCAATATTTTGGTGAAAGATGGTATTTATCAACTAATCTTTTTCGCTTTTGCTTGGATTTCCGCTTCATTATTAAATAAACTTATTTTAAAAATTTTCAGAAAATATAAATCTAATGTAGTTCACGTTATTACTTCGTTTATTTTTCCACTATTCTTTTTAATAATAACCTATTTAGGACAAATTATTGCGACCTATTTTCATTGGAAAAATCCGGCTTTAAGTGTAGGAATAAATTTTATTTTAGGTTGGATTAGCATTAAGATTTTAAATCTTATTTCTTTGGATCAAGCTCTGAAAAAAATATTAAAGTATCTCGTTTGGTTAATTATTATTTTAAATATTTTAGACCTGAGAGTAAAATTTGAAGAGGTTTTAGACTCTTTTAAATTTAATTTTGGCTCTATCCATTTAAGTTTATTATCAATTATTAAGGGCGGATTATTCCTTATTTTTCTGATTTGGATTTCTAAAAAAACTTCAGATAAAATCAATACGGAAATTCAAAAAAACAGTAAGTTAGATCCCGGTGCAAAAGCATTAATATCAAAAACAATAAATATTTCTTTTATTACGATTGCTACTTTGATAGCTTTGAATAGTATCGGATTAAATCTTACCGCATTTACTGTTTTTGGTGGTGCATTCAGTGTCGGAATTGGTTTTGGATTACAAAAATCCGTTTCAAATTTGATTAGTGGAGTAATTTTACTTTTGGATAAATCTATAGAACCGGGTGATGTTATCGAAGTTGATGGAAATTACGGAATTATTAAATCTATGAATGCCAGATATATTACTTTGAGTACTGTGATTGGTAAAGAGTACCTAATTCCCAATGAAAACCTTATTACTTCCGAAGTTATAAATTGGTCATTTACAGATAATTTGATACGTTTAACTGTTGGAGTTGGAGTTTCATATAAATCAGATATTGAAAAAGTTATGGAAATCTTAGTGCAATCCGCTTTGTCTGTAAAAAGAGTTCTCCCTAACCCTAAACCTATTCCATTTCTAAAGAATTTTGGGAACAGTTCAATTGATATGGAAATACATTTCTGGATAAAAGATCCGGAAAACGGAGTAGAAAGAGCAAAAAGTGCGGTGAGATTTGAAATTTGGAGACTATTTAAAGAAGAAAACATCGAAATACCTTTTCCTCAGCAAGAAGTTTATGTTAAGGAAATGCCGAATTAACTCTATGTTTTGAACAGAATCTTGTTAGAAATTAACATTCGGTAAAATATCGCTTATTTTGTTAATTTCTCGCAACCTTTATTTGCATTCCATAAATATTATTTTTTTACTTATTTCCTAATTTTTCCCCCGACTTAGCTTGTTTTTATTCTAAAAAGAGAATCTATCTTCTAAATTAAATTTCAACAAATAAATTAACGGAGAAACTAAAATGAAAACGAAAATTGCTGTTTTTATCTTGATAATGATTTCAAATATTCTCGGTGCAATTGTAATATCTGACAATGAAAAGAAGATAATGAATTCAATGTTAGAAAAAGTGCAATTAGATACAACCGCTCTTAATTTCCCTAAAAATTGGGCAAGTTCTAAATTCAAAATAAAAAAAATGATTCAAATTTTAGAACAACCTCTTGAATTTCCAAAATTCGTTGATGAAGTAAAAGACACGCTTTTAGTTAAAAATTCAAATCACAAGATTGATTTTATGTTCAATACAATTCTGGAAAAGGATTCTCTAAAAATAGATAATCATATAATCTTCTCAGAAATAGATAAGAAATTCAAAAACATAAAAAATGAAAAAGATATTTTAAAATACGCGAAATTTTGTATGGAAAAATCCGAAAAAATCCTCCAACCAATGTTAGATAGTCTGTCACTTTCAGAACTAAAATCTCTTGAATCATTTATCTATTCAATCAGAAAAGATGAAAAATTAGATAAAGAAAAATATGAAAATTTTTCTCAAAAAAATAACTTTACTCAGGATAGTCTAAAAATTGAAAATTACATTTCAATGATAAAAAAAACTGATTTACGAGCTCTTCAAAATGCATCTAAAATATTTTTTTATGGAATTAATAAACTGGAATCGTCAAATTTTCGCAAAATAAAATTCAAAAAAAAATATCTTTTAAAATCTAAATTCGGACTTTTGGTTTGCGGAACAAAATCAAATGATAATTATAAAAAAAGATACGCTTTCATTTATGACCCCGCCGGAAATGATATTTACACCGGAAATATCTCGACCAATCTCAAAAATCACTTTTGTGCAATCATCGATAAAAAAGGTGATGATATTTATAGAAATCCAAATCTCGGAGAATTGTTCAATATAACTTTTGGAATCGGCTATCTTTGTGATGAATCCGGTAATGATTATTATTACGGGGACGATTTTGCTTTTTCAGCAAATTTCGGTTCTTTATTGGTAAAAGATAACGGGGGAAATGATACTTTTCTTTGTGGAAAATATTCGCTTGGAGCCGCAAGTTTTGGAGTTGCTTTAATTCAAAATACCGGTGGTAATGATTTTTATTCAGGTTCCGAATTTTCTCAAGGATTTGGCGGACCTTTAGGTTGCGGTATTTTAGCTGATTATTCCAATAATATAAAATCTAACAATAATGATGTATATTTCGCCGGTGGAAAATATTTACATGAACCGCTTGCCCCAAATGATTATAGAGCATTATCGCAAGGTTTCGGCTTTGGCATTCGCCCTGACATTGCAGGAGGAATAGGCATTATATTTGATCAAAAAGGAAATGATCATTATAATGGAGGAGTGTTTTCCCAAGGAGTTGGATATTGGTTCGCACTGGGAATGTTAATTGACTTAGAAGGCAATGACGATTATCACTCGGTTTACTATCCGCAAGGAAGTGGAATTCATCTGGCAGCAGGATTTTTATATGACGAGGATGGAGATGATAATTACTATTCGAAACACGGTCCCGGACAAGGAGCAGGTCATGATTATGGAGTAGGATTTTTAGTTGATAGAAGCGGTAATGACGCTTATTCAGTGGAAGGCGGAAATGGTTTGGGAATTACAAATTCCGTTGGGGTATTTCTTGATGTTGCGGGAAATGACCGATACGAACGAAAATATACCGAATCATACGGATATGGGAAAAAAGCAAGAGAATCCGGCAGTCTTGGATTATTTTTAGACACAAACGGCAATGATATATATCCTAATAAAATATCCTCAAATAATTCTTTTTGGGATACCGGTTATTTCGGATTTGGTTTGGATACTTTAACATTTTCTCAAAAAAAATTGAAATCCGAAATTAAAGATGAACCTATTGATATTGACTCATTGAGTTCTATAGAAAAAATCTTTGAATACGCATCGGAATGGGAAGTAGGATCTGCCAAAAAACGGGTAAGATTTGCACGTAAATTATTAATTTCTCAAGATAAAATCGCCACTGATTATATTTGTAAAAACAAACTGGATACTAAAAGTGGTTTGGAAATGAGAGCAATCGTTGAACTATCAAAAAATTCCAATTATATGAAAAAAAAATTAAGTAAAAATTTAAAAAATAAAGATGAGCGAATAGTGAGAAACATCATTTATTTGATTGGAGAAATTGCTGACACAAGTTATGTTGATACTTTGAAAATAATGATGAAAAATAAAAAATACACTTCCTCGGTATTATCTTGTTTAGGTAAAATGAAGACAAATAAATCTCTAAATATTTTGGCAAAATACATTGATTCTGAAAATGTTTATTGGAGAGTTACAACTGCCAGAAGTCTAAAAAAAATCGCTACTCCTAAAAGTTTAAAACTTCTCGAAACAATGAAAAACGATAAGTGCTTTTTAATAAAATCGATGTTTAAATCATCATCAAAGACTTATATTACGAAGGAATAACATTTTACTCTTCTGATATTTCCAAAACAATAAACGACAATATCTTAAATATAACTTTTGTTTATTAAAGCACTGAGAATAATAATAAAAGTTGTATTTGAAAAACATTTTAGTTGACAGCTCAACCATATTAGTTGACTTGTCAACTGAGGTTAATATGAAAGAGAAAAGAAAAAAAAGCGTCGGTTTCTGCGTAAATTTTTTAGGGAGAAAAACTAGAAAATATCTCGAACTGGAAGCTGAAAAATTAGGATTAAAAACAGGTGATTTGTTTATTTTACATCGACTTATTAAAGAAGAAGGACTTTCGCAAAATCAAATAAGTTGCTTAATGAGGATGAATAAAGCCCACATTGCTCGCTCAACATCCCATCTAATTTCTAAGAATTTTATCGTGTCAAAATCTGATAAAAATGATTCTAGATTACACAGATTATATTTAACGGATTTAGGTAAGGAATTAATCCCGCAAATAAAGGTCATCTTTAAAAATTGGTCAGCTACCCTTACATCTGATTTTTCTAAAGAAGAAAAAACTTTGATTTTAAATTTGCTATTAAGAATGTGCGATAATGCTAAACAATATTATCATGGAGAAAATAATGAATAAACGAAATGTTTTAGATGAAAAAAATATGCTGAAATTGCTCTTAAAACTTTCATTACCCGCAATGACGGGAATGTTTGTAATGGCGTTATATAATATAGTCGATACGATTTTTGTCGGGCAGGGAGTTGGTTCTCTCGGTATCGCCGGTCTAACAATTGTCTTTCCTTTTCAAATGATAATTACATCTATCGGAATTTCTCTCGGGGTTGGAACAGCCTCTCTCATTTCGCGAAGTCTGGGAGCCAAAAATTATAAAAAGGCTGAAAATTCACTTGGAACTTCCTACATGTCGGCATTTATTATCACTGCAATTCTAACGTTATTTTCATACATTTTTTTAGATAATTTATTGCATTTATTTGGTGCAACCAAAGCGGTTTTACCTTATTCAAAAAGTTATATGAGTATTATCTTAATCGGAAATATCCCCATTGTTTTTTCAATGATTGGAAATAATGTTATCCGTTCGGAAGGAAATGCCAAAATGGCAATGTTTTCGATGCTCATCGGTGCTGTTGTCAATATTCTACTTGATCCGCTATTTATCTTTCATTTCAAAATGGGAGTTGCCGGAGCAGCCACAGCTTCCGTAATTGCTCAATTTACCCAATTGGCATTTATCATATATTTCTTTTCCTCCGGGAAATCCATATTACACTTCAAATTAAAATCTTTCCTCATCAAATTCAGTATTCTTAAAGAAATTGTCAGTGTTGGCTTTTCCTCATTTGCAAGATTAGTTGCCGGCAGTTTCGTTTTTATCCTAATTAATAATGCAATAGGAAAATATGGCGATGATAATTCTATTGCAATTTTTGGAATTTCCGTTAGATTTACCAGATTTGTTTTAATGCCGGTTTTTGGAATTGCACAAGGATTTCAACCAATTGCTGGATATAACTTTGGAGCGAAAAGATTTCCTAAAATTATTGAAGTAACCAAATTAGCTATAATTTCTTCAACCGCAATTATTACGTTTTCAATAATATTATCTGAACTTTTCCCAACCGCTATTTTAAAATTATTCTCAAAAGATCCGCTTTTAATATCATCCGGAGCAAAAGTACTACGGATTATGATTTTTGCCCTTCCGGTAGTAGGATTTCAAGCAATCGGCACAACTCTTTTCCAAGCTTTAGGGAAAGCTTTACCGGCAATTATCCTATCAATGTCGCGTCAAATTTTAATATTAATACCATTGATTTTAATACTTCCGAGATATTATGGAGTTATGGGGGTTTGGGTTTCTAATCCGATATCAGATACTGCTTCAGCTATTTTAACTTTCTTCTTTTATAAAAACTTAATAAAACAACTAAAAAAATTGTAAAAAAAAGTCCCTTTAAAAAGGGACTTTTAAAATTATTTTTTTTCAGAAAGAATATCTACTAAATGTGTAGTAGCTTCAATTAATTCTTTATGAAGTTCTTTATTTTGTTTGTTTAATTTCTGAATTTCTTCAACCAAATCTTTATCGTTTTGTGATTTAGGCTCTTCCCCAAGAACTAACCAATTTAAATCAACTCCAAACTCTTCACGAAGAGCTTTCAAAGCTGCTGTTCTTGGAATTAAAAAACCGTTTTCATATTTTGAAATTGTTGATTTTGGATATCCAATTCTTAAGCCAAAAGCATCTTGATTTAAATGATTCTCTAATCGAATCTGCTTTACTCTTTTACCTATTTCTTTCATTTTCCACCTCTTATTTTTTATTCAACCACCACTGATAAGGTGTATTACCTTAACTTCAGCGTTTTTTGGAATTATAAATGTGTCATAATCTTCTTTTTTCACCAAGGTACCGTTGACCTTAATCACAAGCATTTTAAACACATAATTCATCTTTTTCAAAACCATCCGAACCGTTAGGTTCTTTTCCCAATCTATTAAATGACCGTTAACAGTAATTTTTTCCATTATTCCTCATTCACCAAAATTTTTACTACTAAATCTGATTGCATATTAGATACAATTCCAATCTTTGGAGACAATGGCGAAAAATCATTTTTAATCTCTGTTACTTGATCGCCACATATGTAAATTTTGTCAACAACTTTTATTCTCAATTTTTCAAAATCTCCAAACCCATAAACACCGGAAGCAATAATTATCGGTTTTTCAGGGAAATGTTCTGTCCAATTTTCAATTAGCATTTGCTTAACTTCAGCCTTATCAAGGGCTTCTACAAGTATGTCAACTTTTGAAAAAATGTCTTTAACGTTTAGTGAATTTAATTCGGTTTTATATTTTTCTATCTTAATAAACGGATTAATTCTTTTTATAGTTTCATAAAGAGCATCAACCTTATACATTCCAACTTGGTCTAAAAAATAATATTGTCGGTTTAGATTTGGATATTCAACTTTGTCAAAATCAGCAATCACCAATTTATCGATTCCACAACGAGCTAAACTTACTGCCACATTGGAACCTAAACCACCTGCACCGGCAATACCAATAGTTTTATTAGCAATTTTTTCTCTAATTTTCGGGTCAATTTTTCCGAACAAATCTTCTTTATTTATATTCATCATTCTGTTAATCCAATTTTACCGATTGCTTCATTTCTTATCCAACCGCCTAAACCATTATTTAATTGTATTTGACACCAGTCTCCATCCGATTTCTCAATTTTGAAAATCATTCCTTCGTGAATAGTAAAAACTCTTGTAAAATCTTCACTCGGTCCACTATACCCCGCTTCTGTAGAGGTTAAAAGAACGCCTTCGGTAATATTATGAAAATTTTTCCATTTCAAATAAGATATCATTGAAAAAACGATAAAGAAAATTATAAGAATAATCATGATAAAAATAGGGACAGTTTTTTCACGACCTTTGAAATTTAAGATCATAATATTTAAAGTCAAAATTATTCCAAGAAAAAACAACAAGGAAATTATTGCCGACAGATTGGGCGAAAAATAATTATAAATTCGTAAAATTGTTTTTTCAGCCATACTTTTATTTTCAATTCGTTGCTTATCTTTTGTCAAAGTAAGAGCATATTCTAAATCTTTTCGAGCTTTTTTATTATTTGGATTTGCTTTAAGAGCGATTTTATAATACTGAATTGCCCGACCTAATTTTCCCAATCGAAAGTAGCAATTTCCAATATTGTAGAAAATTTTATCATCATTCAATCCTGTATTTTCTATTTTTTTAAAATCCTTTAAAGCTAATTTATAATTTTTATTTTGATAATTTTTTATTCCATCAGAAAAGGTTGTTTCGGTAAGCGAATTTGCTGAAATCGCAAATGTCAATCCAATAAGAATCATTATTGCAAAAAATTTTATTTTCATTTTATCCTCACTATATTTGCTGAATTTTAGAAATTAATGAACGCAATTTTTCTTCATCACTTTGAATTTTTTCTTTGCTTATTTCTTCCGGAGTAAATCTTGCCCGATCACAAATCTCAAAATATTCTTTAATGTCATCCAAAATATTAGCGAATTTTCCCGATTTTATCTTATCATAAATCTCGGAAGTTGTTGAACCTCGTGAAATATTTAATTTATCGGTAATGTAATTTGAAATCCCAACCTGTGATGATGAATAGAATTTTTTATCTCCATTCTTAGAATATTCTTCAGCTTCTTTAAGATATTTTTTTAGAATTTTTGACGCATTTTTAATTCTGCGATATTCGGTATTATTCAACAATTTGTTCTTTTCTTTTGAATAATAATATGCTCCGATAAGAGATAATATCGAAAACAAATAAATTAACCAATAAACAAATTTATCAAACAAAAGCTGTTTTGGTTTTTTAGAAATTGTTGTATAAATAAACCCGATATCAGCACCTTCAGAAGAAACATTTGATTGCACAAATCCATTTGGAATAAATGATTTCTTACCGGCTTTAATCTCCAGATTATGAGGTTTTGTACTTAAAGTAATGTATTTCTTTATCTGCGGATTAAAGAAAGAAAATTCTATTTTAGGAATTTGATAATTACCTTCTTCCTCCGCAATTACGAGATATTTAATTCTTTTAATACCGCTCATATTTGTTTTATCGAAAAAACCAGTCTTCGTTTCCGGATCAAGAAAATGAAAATGAACCATTTTTTTTAATTGAGGAGCGACAAATTGATTGAAATTACCTTTCCCTTTGATTTTCAAAGTATATGTAAAAGAATCCCCAACTTTCAAACCGGAAACATTTAATGAATCCTCCAACGTAAATTGCCCAATTGCTCCCGTGAATGAAACAGGTTGATTTTTTGTTGGCAACGGCAAAACCGTTAAAGGAATCTTTTTGCTTCTGACTGTAATTTGTCGAGAAGAATCAAAATCAAAAAATGACCTTGCCGGTACTGAAACCTGAACATTCATTTCTAAACTTGGTATAAACAATTTTCCGGAATTATTTGCTGACAAAGCAATTTTAGTTAATAACATTTGCTTATATATTTGTCCTTTATAATTCGTCCTCTGAAAACTAACTTTATCGGCTGTATAAAGATTTTCTTTCCAGAAACCTTTGTAATCCGGTGATTTCCCAAAAGATAAATTTAGCAATCTATCTTTAGTTAAAAGGTAATAACTTACAATTACCGGTTCGCCTTCAAAAACGGTATTCTTATTTAACTTTGCAATTACAAAAGTGTTATTCTTTGATATATTTTGACGGGGTTGATTTGAAGTAAACGGATCGGCAAAGAATTGGTTCTGCTGTTGCCTGTTTTGATGAGAAGGACGGTTACCTGAATTTTTGGTTACAACCATTTTTATCGGTGAAGTCGTAATTGTTTTACCTTTAAACGTTAAACTGATTGGAGCGATAATAAATGTTCCGATTTTTTGAGGTTGTAGAGTGTAGATAAAGGATTTTGTGGTTTTTCTTTCCATTTTCCCATTCACAATCGTAATTGAAGAAGATGATGATGATGTTTGTCCAATTACATCAAAATCTAATTTATTAGGCAATTTTACCTCATCGACTTTCGACGCATTCTTGCCGGAAATTTCTATTGTGAGAGTAAAAGTATCATTAATCCCAACTTTGGTAACATCAACATAAGATTGAATACTTAGAGCCGAAACACTGAATATCGTCATCAACAGGGAAATGGTTATTATTATTTTTTTGTAATTCATCGTTTTCATCGCACCTCCTCTACCAGAATTTTCCTGATTTAGGTCTTTGCCCTTGAATCATTACTTTTTTCTTTTTCTTATTTTCTTTTTCTTTTTGCATTACCATCTTTAATAATTTTTCAGCTTGTTTTTTATCTTTTGCCATTTTCATTTGCTGTTTTTTTTGTTGTTCATTTTGTTTTTTATCTTGCTTTTGATTCTTTTGTTTATCTTTATTTTGATTATTTTTATCTTGTTTATTCTGTTTCTGTTGGTTTTGTTTATCTTTTTTCTGATTTTTTTTATTCTTATTATTTTTATTGTTCTTTTGTTTTTGTTTTTGTTGTCTTTGAAGCATTCTCGACGCCAATTCATAATTGATTCTAGCATCTTCATTTTTGCTATCAGACATCAAAGAATTTTTGTAAGCTTTAATTGCATCTTTATAATTTTTCTTTTGAAAATAACTATTCCCAAGATTTTTATAAATTTCACTTTTATTCTTAATTGATTTATCTCGCAAAGCTAATTTATATTCATCAATAGATTTATCATATTTCTTATTTTGATAATAATTATTTGCCAAATTATAATGCAATTTCCCGTCTTTAGGATAATTTACCGCATTCTTTTCAAAGTATTTTTCACTATCTTTGTATTTTCCCTTTTGATAAAGAGATTTACCTTTAAAGTAATTTTTCAGCTTTGAATAATTAAAATCAATCGAGTGTAAACTGATGAACATTAAATATATCATTATTAGGATTGATATTTTTTTCATTTTCACTCCGTTATATCGTCCGTTTTATAATTTCTTTTTTATTATATAAAATAAATATTTCAACAAAAATTAAAAATAAAGCAATCAATAAAAAGTATCTGTATTGGTCTTTATAGCGAATAAATTCTTTGCTGGAATACTTTGATTTTTCAATAGTGCTTATTCTTTTCAAAATTTCAAAAATCTCTGATTGCTGAGGAGTTATAGCATAAAATTTCCCATCGGTAACCTTTGCTAATTTTGTCAAAGTACCAACATCCAATTTAGATAAAATTATATTTCCCTTATCATCTTTGGCATATTCAACATCTCCATTTTCATTTTTAATCGGTATTGTTGAACCTTCCGGACTCCCTATTCCTAAAGAATAAATAATAATCCCGTCTTTCTTCAATTTTTTTGCTGTTTCAATAGATTTCTTCTCCAGATCTTCCCCGTCAGAAACAAGAATAACAACTTTATATTTTTGAGAATTACTAAAAAGTGATGCGGATTTATTTAACGCCGCTCCAATATTTGTACCGTAATATGGAACCGTATCTGTATCTATATTGTTTAGAAACATTTTGGCAGCCCCATAATCATCGGTTAGCGGACATTGCACAAAACTTTTTCCGGCAAATGCTACAATCGCTACTCTATCGCCTTTTAATTGATCAATAAACAGTGAAATTTGATCTTTTGCACGTTTCAATCTATTTGGTTTAATATCTTCAACTTCCATACTCTTTGAAGTATCTAAGCAAATAACAATATCGATTCCTTCTTTTTTCACAATCTGCAATTCCTTATTCCATTGTGGTCTGGCAGCTGCAATAATCATAAAAAATATAGCGGTAATTAAAAGTGCGTTCTTTAAATTCAAATGAAAAAAAGAAAGATTACCATAATAAAAATCAAAAAAACGTTCATCACTAAATTTTGAGAATCGTGATTTATTTCTCTTTTTAACAAAGAAAATCAAGATAATTAATATTGGAATTATCAGCAGTCCTAACAAAAATATTTTATTTCCCCATTGCATTTTATACTTCCTTTATGGCAAAAATTTTGGATTTATAATCGTAAACCAAAGTTCAATTATTAACAACAAAATAGATAATAATATGAAATATGGAAATAATTCTTGGTAATGATAATAATTTTTAATCTTAATTTCTGTCTTTTCCATCTTATCAATATTATCAATAATATTCTTTAGTTCTTCGGAATTATGGGCTCGATAAGCTTTTTTTGTACCGGTTTCTTGAGCTATTTTATTCAAAGATGCCATATCAACATCAACTTTAATTTTCTGATATCTTTTCCCATAAATTGGATCTTGCACAGGAATTTCAGCATAACCTCTTTTACCAACACCAATCGCATAAATTTTTATACCAAAAGTTTTTGCTAAATTTGTCGCGGTTAAAGGATCAATCTCGCCGGTATTGTTTCTACCGTCAGTAATCAAAATAATAACTTTAGATTTTGCTTTAGAATCTTTGAGCCTCGCCACAGAATTTGCAATCCCCAAACCGATAGCAGTTCCTTGAGCTTCTTTATCAATTTTAATATCTGATAAAATTTTCATCAAAATGTTGTAATCTAAAGTTAGCGGACATTGAGTGTAAGCATTTTCAGCGAATTTGACAATTCCAATCCTATCATTTTTTCTTTTATTGATAAAATATTTAGCAACTTTTTTGGCTGATTCCAATCTATTTTTCGGCTTAAAATCAATGGCTTCCATACTTCCGCTCACATCAATTGCCATCATAATATCAATACCTTTTCCCGAAATCTGCTGTTTTTTATAAGAAAATCTCGGACCGGCCAAAGCAAATATTATTGAAAAAATCATCAAGCTGTGAATTGCAACCAAAAGAAGTGGCCAATATGAAGAATGACCGGCTACTTTTTTCAAAATATCTATTCTGGAATGATGAATACGCGGACGTTTTTTTCTAATAATATAGAAATAATACGCCCAATAAATTGGAAGAATAAAAGCCAGCCACAACCATTTAGGATTAGACAATTCAAACATTTTTCTTCTCCTCGGAGTTTTTCAAATCTTCGTGCCGATCAAAGCTGTTTAAAAAATTCTCAAACCAATTTAGCATTTCTTCAGAACTTTCCAAAGATGGAATATATTTGGCAAATTTAACTCTCTCTGCTTTTTCCAAAAAATTTAATATCTTTTTTCTAACTTCCATATCTTTACGAGGAAAAGCTTTTTTAATTTCATAGAAAGTCATTTCAACAGCATTTAATTTATATTCCAAAGCAATAAATTCTCGCATTATCATTGATAGACCAAAATAGAAACCCAAAAAATCACCTTTTCCGAGTAAATTCTCTTTCTTTAAATTTTCCAACTTTTCAAGACAAATAACATAAGGAGGTCGATTATCAATAAATTCAACTTTCTCAACGACATCTTTATCCTTATTTTTAAATTTTTTAATCAAAAGGACAATAACTAAAACGATTAAAATCAGGATAAGTATCGGTACAAAAATATCCCAAAATCCGGGTTTAATTGTCATTAAAGGAGAAATGCCTCTTATAGTTTTTGTGGAATCAGTTGTAACTTTTTTGACAAAAACAGTAATAGGTTGCGAAGAGAGTTTTTCAATTTTATCACCGGATTTTACCGTAAAATCAATCGCCGGAATTTGATGTTCTCCAGTATCAAAAGGAGCCATTTTTATCATTAAGTTTGTAATTTTCTTAGCATTTTTTATTGAATCCTGTTGAGAAATATTATAAACAATGAAGATATCCAAAGTATCTTCCCGCGGAGTAAATATCGAATCGTTCAATCCGGTTTCTATCGAAATATTAAGCGTCATCGGTGTTCCGATATAAACATTTGTTGGTTTGTCTATCTTTGTATTTATTGTTTGAGCAGACAAAATTCCAAATATTAAAATATTGATAATGATGAATTTTATATTACGCATTGTTCTTTCGTTTTATCCTCATTTTGAAAAATTTTATTAAAGCTTTCACATATTCCTGATCTGTTTGAATTGTTAACAAATCAATTTTCATTTTCTTAAGTTTCTCTATCAATATTCCATCCTCTTCTAAAATCAATCGGGAATATTTCTCTCTCACTTTTTTACTGGAAGAATTAACTGTAAAAATCTCTCCTGATTCCCAATCTTTAAGATAAAGTAAACCGGCGTTTGGCAAATTCTTTTCAATAGGATCAATTACTCTAATTGCAATTACGTCGTGTTTACGAGATAAAAGTTTTAGCGGTTTTTCATAATCCTTATCCAAAAAATCAGAAATTAAAAAGATAATACTTTTCTTTTTTGTAATCCGATAAACATATTCAATCGCATTTTTCAAACTGGTTTTATTGCTCTCCGGATTAAAATAGAGAATCTCTCTCAAAATCCTCAAAGCTGTTTTCTTTCCTTTTCTCGGCGGAATATATTTTTCAATTTGATCTGAAAATAGAGTTAAACCGACTTTATCATTATTTGACAAAGCGGAGAAAGACAGCACACCGGCAATCTCGGTAATCAATTCGGATTTCAAACTATTTCGGGTTCCGAGAACAGTTGAGGCACTGCAATCAATCATAAATAGAACATTCAGTTCGCGAGTTTCCTCAAATTTTTTAATATAAGGATGACTCATTCTCGCCGAAACATTCCAATCTATTTGACGAAAACTATCGCCTGATTGATATTCTCGAACTTCAGAAAATTCCAAACCTTGCCCTTTAAAAAGGGAGTGGTATTCTCCGGAGAAAATTTCCGAAACCAAACTTTTGGTAGTAATTTCTATTTTTCGAATTTTCTTAATTATTTCCGATGCTTCCATTTCTACTCCGATTTAATATTTTTACGGAACTTCAATTTCATCAAACAATCTGTTTACAACATCTTCTTGAGTTACTTCTTCAGCTTCGGCTTCATAAGTTAAAATTATTCTATGACGTAGCACGTCTTTACCAATTGCTTTTACATCGTCCGGAGTTACATAACCACGATGTTCCAAAAATGCGTGAGCTTTTGCAGCTCTTGCCAAAGCAATTGAGGCACGAGGCGAAGCACCGTTTGCGATTAGAAGTTGCAAATCTTTTAAATTCGGATATTTTTCAGGCTCACGAGTCGCAAAAACAATATCTAAGATATATTCGCGGATTTTATTTTCCATATAAATATCATTAACAATTTTTCTCATTTCCAGAATATCTTCAATTTTAATAACTTGTTTTACTTCAATTGGTTCTTCTTTTTCCATCCTATTAAGGATCAATCTTTCTTCTTCACGAGTCGGATAATTAACCACCAATTTCAGCATAAATCTATCTAATTGAGCTTCCGGAAGCGGATAAGTTCCTTCTTGTTCGAGAGGATTTTGGGTTGCCATTACCAAAAATGGTTTAGGCAATTTATAGGTTGTATCGCCAATCGTAACCTGTTTTTCCTGCATTGATTCCAATAAAGCAGATTGAACTTTTGCCGGAGCTCGATTAATTTCATCTGCAAGAATAAAGTTTGCAAAAATAGGACCTTTTTTAGGAACAAATTCCGTTGTTTTTTGATTATAAATTAAGGTACCAATTAAATCTGCCGGTAAGAGGTCCGGAGTAAATTGCAATCTTTTAAAAGTTGCGGAAACTGTATTAGATAAAGTATTTACAGCCAATGTTTTTGCTAATCCGGGCACACCTTCCAAAAGAATATGACCGTTTGACAGCAGCCCAACCAATAATCTTTTCATCATATAATCTTGACCGACAATCACTTTATTTACTTCATTCATAACATCGTCAATCATTTGACTTTTTTGTTCTACAATTTTTTGGATTTCTTCAATCGTCATTCTTCCTCCAAAATTTTTTGATATTTTAAAACTCATTAGAATAACACCGCCGAGTCGGTTTTGTTTCAAAAATATTCTAATTTTCTTTTATTTTGAGAGATTTTCTACCTTTCTTTTCACATATCGCGACAAAGCATTTTGCCAAGTTGGAATTTTCTTTCCGGTAATTTTTTCATATTTAGAAATTGAAAGCACGGAATTAGTCGGACGAGGTGTTTTATCGGGAAAATAATCAGCGGGAATAGGCTCAATATTTGTATTAAGAGGATAATATTTTTTCATAATTTTTAGCATTTCTACCGAAAATTCATATCTATTATGTCTGCCTTTATTTGTAAAATGAAAAATGCCTTTTTGTTTCATACTTAGAAGGTTTTGGAGCCCGACAATCAAATCTTCAGTATAAGTTGATTTTCCAAATTGATCACTGACAATTTTCAAATTAGCCTTTGTTTTTATCAAATTAAAAACCGATGAAACAAAATTTTTTCCATTCAAACCAAATAGAAAGCTAATCCTGATTATCAAATAATTTTCCAAATTGTTTAGCACAAACTGTTCGCCTTCCAACTTTGATTTTCCATAAAGATTCACCGGATTGGGTTTGTCATTTTCAAGATATTCATAATTTGAGGAAGAGTCACCTTTGAAAACATAATCCGTACTAAAATGCACGAGAAAAATACCGTATTTTTTTGCCAACTTACAGAGATTTTCTACACCGGCTGCATTGACTTCATAAGCTTTTGAATATTCCTCTTCAGCTTTAGTAACATTTGCATAAGCAGCACAATTTATGATAATTTCGGGTAAATATTTTTTGATAATTTCTTCCATCATTCCCATATTTGTTAAATCAAATTCTTGATGTGAAAGAGCAATTGAATCTTTAAAGAAATCATTTTTCGCAATTTCACTTCCTAATAAACCGTTCGCTCCGGTGATTAAATATTTTGTCATTTTCTAATCCTTAATTTCTTTCTGAGCAGTTAAAACCACAATCGTTTCCAAAATCAATAGCAGTAAAACAAGAATAAAAATCCATCTCCAAATCTCCAATCCGTCGTTATCGGCCAAAATTGAAGCGTCAAACTTTGGAGAAATTATTTGAAAATTGGAAGGATATTTCGTCTCTTTTTGATAATTTGATTCTTCATAATTCAGATTTACCGAAAAATATTTTTTCTCGCCTTCTTTATTTTCATAAGAATAATTTCCGATTCTTTCCGGATAAAATTCATCATTATTCATTTCTATTTTTTTATTATCGGGGAGAGTAATACTTTGAAAAGAAAGACGTATTTTTTCATTAATTTGAAAATTCTTTGTGTCGGAAATTTCATCATTTAGTGCGATTCTGTTAAAGATAATCGGAAAAATTTGGCTTTTCCAAAATTCATTTTTATTTATGCCAATATCAGTATTTAGCAAAAATCTTCTTTTCTTTAATTTGAAAAGAATACCGCCTTCGGGAGTAGAAATTAATTCATTTTTATGAGATTTTATTACCCGGAAATCTGAAACAAAATCAGAACCGATTTTAAGATCTGAAGTTATCTGCGAATATTTATCAAACCGTGTAATTTGGATTTTAGAATCTATAAAATTGCTAAATTCAACCTGATAATTTTGATTCATAAATGTTTTAAAATCTTGCGAAATATTTTTATCGGAAATAATTAATATGTTATGTTTAAAAGAGTTAACTGCCATTTCTATTGAAGGTGTAATTTGTGATTTTTTATAGATAACCAACAAATCATAATTTTGAAAATCTTCTTTATTAACCGTATTTGAGTTCAGAATTTGAAAGGTAAATCCTGATGAAATTAAGGCAGAAGTTAAAGGAATCGGAATCTTTGTATTATCTGTAATTATCACAGCTTGATGATGAATTTTATATTGGAAACTATAATAGGATTTGTTATCAAAATCCAACCGCTCGTCGTGAATTAAAACAAAACCTTTGTGAAAACCTTCCTTATTAATTGAAAGCGGAAAAAATATTTTTTTAACTTGTTTTCTATCTAATGAAACAATTTTTTCGGAAATTTTTACTCCGTCCAAAATCAATTCGCAAACAATATCATTTTGTTTTTGGGAAGAATAATTTTTTACTTCAGAAGTTATCATCGGATGCAAAGCATTGTTTTTCCAAACCATCTCATACTTTGCTTTCTCGCAACTTAAATTATTTTTTTCTGATTGTTGATAAATCGGAATGACATTTATTTTACATTTATCAAAACTAATTTTTTCTTTCTGAAGATCGGAGATAAAAAATATTTTACGATTAGAATAGCCGGTATCTTTTAATTCAAAGTTTACCTTGTTAAATAATGCGTCCAAGTTTTCCGCTGAAGGTGTGATTTTTATTGATTCTAATATTTTAACCGGGAAAGTTCCGGAATACGTTATTGAGTTAAAGTTATTCCATTTTTCGGAACGAGTATAAACTGCAACCAAATCATTTTTTTTGAAAAATCCGTTTAATTTTGTAGCAACAATTTTAGCTTTTTCCAAATCAGTTGAACCGTTTTTTGAGTAATTCATTGAATACGAATTATCTATTATGATGGCAACCGCTGTTTTGGAATGATTTTTTGATTTTAATCCTTTTATAGCAGGTCTGGAAAGGGCAAAAAAGAAGAGCAAAATAATCAGAATCCGAATTATCAAAAGAATTAAATTTAGAAGATTAAACTTTCTCTTTTTGGAAGATTGACTTTCAACAATAAATTTTATCGAACTAAAAACAACTTTGACCGGCTTCTTTTTAGAGAATAAATGAATCAAAATTGGCAATATTGCCAAAAGTGAAAACACCAAAACACTGCTGTTTATTAGAGACAAATGAAACATATTTTAATTATTTTCCGAAAGAAATAGTGGCGATATATTGGTTATTGTTAATTAACCACTTGTTATTTATTATCGCAATATCAATCTTAAAAGATTTAATCATATAAGATGTTCCAAAAGTGAAAAAAATATCCTCTTGAGATTTAAAATCTTTACTGTAACAACCGGTTCTAAAATTGACAGTTGATGCTTTTCTTTTAATAATTTTTTCATATCCGAAATGATATTCTTTTTTTGTTTTAATTTGAGCTTTCTGTAAAATGGAAACGTAAAATAATGAATTTTCCGTATTTTTTTGAACACCGTAAGAAACGCGTTTTGTAAGATTTTTATTCGAAGAATTTTCCCAATAAATTTTACTTAACAAATCATAAAAACTAACCCCGGCAAGAATATTGCCTTTTTTATAAATTCCACTAAAATCCAGAGAGAAACCTTTTGCTTTATCATCAAAAAAAGATTCCGTTTGCCAATTATTTTCATTCAATTCTTGATTGAGATTTACCAATCTTCCGTAAAGATATTTACAAGTTAATCCGAAAATATAATTTTTTTGTTTTTCTGAAATTGCAAGCTGAAAAGAATTCAAAGTAAAATCTTTATATGATTTATGTAAAGAATCCGACATAGTATTCTCATGTTTATCAACTATTGGAAAGTAAAGCATACTTCCTTTCGGAGCGGACATACCAATTCCCAAAACATGTCCTTTTTGAACAAAATTCAGAATATGTATTGATTGATAAATCGATTCGGGAGATTTAGGAGAATATTTATAGGAAATACCCACATTTTCTTTCTCGACCAAACCTAATGATGCGGAATTGAAATAAGCGGTAAACGGATCTCCCGCACTATAAATTGGATTACCACCCATTCCTGAAGCAATCGCAGATACCGGTGCTAAAGAGGTGTGAAAATCATAATTTATTTTGGGAAATGCCATAACTATTGAATAAATGGTAACAAAGGTTAAAACAAAAAGCAACCTATTAAACTTTAGATTTTTCATAAGAAATTTTTTTCTCCTCATAATATTTTATTCTGAAAATATTTTCCAATTTTGAATACAGTTTGAATGAAAGAGGATAAAAAATAATTACATATAAAATACCCCCAAGTACATCCGTAAAATAATGATAATGACAATAAACTGTTGCAATTGACAAAAGAAGCGTAATTGGAATAAACACAAAACCTAACTTCTTCTCATATTTCAAAGCGGAAAGCATCAAAACTAAGGCAATCGCAACATGAGAACTGGGAAAAGCCCCCCCAAGATGCGGACTGTGAATATATATTTCCGCCATAATTTTTGTAAAAATTCCATATCTTAAAGTTTTTGCTAATTCCATTGCCTCAGGATAGAATCTCCCGCCGATTACCGGCAGAATTACATAAGTTAAAAAACAAATATAAAAAACAAAACTTAGTGTGAAAATAAATTCTCCCAAATATTCATATTTCCTTTTTACAAACAAAGTTATTGCTAAAATAAAAAACATTAGATAGTAGGAAAAATAAGAAAAATGAAATAACTCCTGAAGGAAAAAAGTATCAAAATGAGTTCCCCAATAAAGAGTAGGCTGATATCCAAAAATAGAAAAATCAATTTTTTGAAAAAAACCATCAATATAATCATGAAAAATAAGCAAATTCAAATGTGAAACAGATTCAAAAAAATATCCGTATAGCACTAACGGATAAGACAATCTTAAGAAAAAAACAAACTTACTTTTGGGAAATTTTCCGTGTAAATAGGTTAAACCCAAAATTAAAATGATAATCGAAAAATGAAGTAGAATTTGACGCAAAGGATGCTCAATTCTACTCCAACCGTAAATAATAAAACAATCAATTATACTTGCATAAATTAAAGTTATGGTATCAACAGGGTTTAACTTTTTAATCATATTTCTTTATCATAAATTCTATAACGTTTGTAAGGCTCAGCTCCAAGCATTTCGGCGATTCTATTCATCATTAAATTAGTTTCCAAAATCCAAGATAACTCACCACCCCAAAGACCTTTTTTACGACAAGTTTCAAATGTTTTATAGTAAAAAGCGGCATCAATTCCACGTTTTTGATATTCGTGAACAACACCCATTGTTATAACTCTAACCGTAGGGATTTTTGATTTGTAATATAGAGCTTTTGCTAAACTAATCGGATTCATATGACCGTTCATCTTTTTCAAAACAAAGTTAAAATTAGGCAGTGCCACAGAAAAGCCAACAGGTTTTCCGTCTGCAAAAGCAAGATAAACTAATTCCGAATCAACAACAGGAAGCAAATCTTTAACTGTTTGATCAAATTCCTCGCGAGTATCGGGAACAAATCCCCAATTTTTTTCCCAAGCTTTAGAATAGATTTCAAAAACAAGTTCAATATCTCTCTTGAGATTTTTTTTATCAAGACACCGGATTTCAAAGCTATTTTTTTTCATAGCTAATTTAGCTATTCTATCTAATTTAGGAGGAATAGGATCCGATTTTAAAAGATATGCTAACAAATCCATAGATTTTTTATATCCGGATTTTTTTATCAAAGCATCATAATAGCTAAAATTGTGAGTCATCATTATATATGGTGGTGTCTCAAACCCGTCAACCAATGTCCCGCACTCATTATTTACAGAGAAATTCATCGGACCGCGAAGTGTATCCATACCCTTATTTTTATTCCAATCTTCGGCTGCTTTTAAAATACCATTAGCGACTTCTTCATCGTCAATAGATTCAAAAAAACCAAAAAATCCGACTTTATCATTATGGAAATTATTGTGTTGAGTATTTGTTTGAGCGGAAATTCTACCAACCGGTTTACCGTCTTTATATGCTAAAAAAAGTTGTACTTCCGAATGTCGGTAATATGGATTTTTCTCCGGATTAAAAAACTTTTTTTGATCACTCAATAGTGGCGGTACCCAAAGTTCATAATTTTTGTATAATTCATAAGGTAATTTTATAAAGGCATTTAGTTCTTTTTTAGTTACAACTTTTCTAATTTCCATTATATCTCTCCTAATTTTTTTGATACTATAATATTTACTACTCCCATTAAAAATGCTGCGATTAATAACTTGGTCAAAAAGACAGAATTATAATCAGAGAAATATACAGGGAAAAATGAGATGCAAAAATGTGCAACTATCGAAGGTAAAAGAACAATCATATATTGAGCAAATCTAACTTGTTTGAAAAAGATGACAACAAGCCCGGCAAAAAACGCAACAATTAGGGTCGGTAAAAAGGCAAAATAAGATATTAACCCAATGTAAGTAAATAATCCACGCCCACCTTTAAATTTATGATTCACCGGTAAACAATGTCCTAATAACATCATAAACCCAAAAGCTAAAAGATAATTTTCATAGTTTATCCCCGGGAAAAATTCTCTTAGCAAAACATTCAATAACATTAAATATAAATAAACTTTTAGGAAATCAATTGCTCCGGCAAGAATACCAAGCGATTTACTTACATTATGAAACAAATTCTCAGTGTCAGGATGACCTGTCCCGACCTTATATAAATTTAAAGATTTAAAACTCTTCGCTAAAATTATACAAGTTGAAAATCCCCCGATCAGATAAGAAATAAGTCCAATACCAACAGCGATAAATATATTCATCTAATCCTCCTTACCATAATTTCTATAACCAAACAAACTACTCCCGATTCTAACCATATTTGAACCTTCTTCAATAGCTATTTCAAAATCATTACTCATTCCCATAGATAAATATTTCATCTCCAATTCTTGATATTTTTTAGTTTTAATCCGTTCGGAAATTTTCCACAATAAACTAAAACATCGCCTAATTTCTTGTTCGTCTTTTGTAATTGTTCCGATTGTCATTAATCCTTTGATTTTTATGGAAGGAATTTCAAGAGCTTTGTCTAAAAAATAATAAATCTCATCCGGACTAATTCCTGATTTTGATTCTTCTCCTGAAGTATTTATTTGAATCAAAACATCTTGTTTAAAATCATTTCTACTCGAGTAATTGCTAATCTTCTCTAAAGTTGAAATTTTATCAATGGAATGAATTAGAGTTGGTCTGAATTTCATTAATTTATTTACTTTGTTAGATTGTAAATGCCCGATAAAATGAAATTCTCGGTACTTATTTTTTAGCTTAGGAAATTTTTTTTCCACTTCTTGGACTTTGTTTTCACCGATAATATCAAGACCTAAATTAATTGCCTCATCCAATAATTCTACCGGATGGGTTTTCGTTACGGCAACCAATTTTACATCTTTAGAATTAACTCCTGCTTTTTCTGAAGATTTCAGAATTTTTTCTCTAATTATTTCTATTCTTTGTGATAAATTCATACTCACCTCTTTTTTAAAAATAGCATTTTATTTGGATATTGTGTGTCAAGAAAAATAAGGTTTTATCATCAAAACAACATTAGAAGTTTTTTATAAAACAAATTTCCGCAGACAAACACGAAAGAAAATGGATTTATCCGCAACAACAATTATCTCAAAATTTCTTTGAATTTCTATAACCGATCAGAAGTCAAAACTTTTGCAAATTGTTAGAATAAAAAACAAGGTTATTCATCAACATTAAAATTAATTTTATAGTTTCTTTTCTCGAGTATTCTTCCAAAAATAATTCCGAAAAACAGATAAAGAGGAATTGTTACCAATAATCTAACAGCAGTGAATTTTAATCCTAAAAAGCTAATTTCAAAAATCGTCATGGGAATTCTTACAATTCCGGAAAATCCTAAGTAAGCAAAGATGACACTCAAAGAAGCACCTTTTTTGTGTAAAGTTTCTGCAAGAGGTAAAGCCACAAAGAGCCCTCCTACCGAAAAACCGGCTAAAATTAAAACCCACAAATAAGCTTTGGGTCCACTGTTTTTCCCAAGATGTTTAATTACGGTCTCACGTTTAATCCAAACTTCAAATAAAGCAATTAAGATAAACGCACATGGCAGAATTTTAAGCATTGATAAAAAAACTTTAACAAAAGAAATTCCGGAATTTAATCCACTTTGAAAATCTATAAAATACGAAATAAGAACGAAGATTATAAATCCCAGAAATATTGACAAATGTATTTTTTGTGATTTTTTCATTTTATTCTCCAAATATAATTTTCATAACGAAAACCGCTGTTATTGCAATAAACAGGGAAATAATATTCCTTAAAATAGCAATCTTAGTACCAAGTGTCTTCTTCTCAATTGGAAAAGTTACAACTCCAACTGTCATTAGCGACACGCTAAAACCGGCAATGACATAATAGGGAATTCCCTGCATTTTTAAACCTGCACATAAAGGGAATGCCGCAAAACCGGGCATAACCGAAATTGAACCAAATCCAAGTGCTAATAAAACGCCCCTAATTCCGGAATCAGAGCCAATGTATTTTTGCATTATTTCAGCCGGAATAAAAGTAATTATCAAAGCAAATCCGGACATTACAAATAGAAACAAAGGAAGCATATTCAGCATTTTTTTTAAAGCCATCTTTAAAGCTTTTATACTCTTTTTCTTATCTTTAAAAAAAGAAAACACTAAAAGAATCGCAGTTATTATCCATAAAAAAATATTCATAAAAGTACCTCGAAATTTTTTCATAAAAAAAAATTATGAGAATTATTAGCAAGGTTTTATTTTTTAATAGTAAATATCTCGTTCATTCTATATTTCTTGGAAAACACAATATTATAAGCGATGGTTTTATACAAAA
>JAMOQM010000092.1 GCA_027064005.1 Candidatus Cloacimonadota bacterium
TTTTTAAAATTGAATTCCGGATAAATTTTATCCATTTCAATCATAATTCTATCACGAGTAACTTTAGCCAAAATTGATGCTGCTGCAATTGAAGCAAATTTAGCATCACCTTTAACAATATATTGAGAATAATGCTGTATCTCTTGCGGAATTTTATTCCCGTCAATCAGACATAAATCGGGACGTAATTTTAGATTTTCAGCACAAGTCGCCATTCCTTTTAACGTGGCTTGTAAAATATTTAATTCGTCAATTTCAGCAGGTTCGATTCTAACAATCTGATATTCAAGAGCTTTTTCGAGAATCTCATCATAAAGATAATTTCGTCTTTTGGCAGTCAATTTTTTAGAATCATTTAATCCTTCAATGCGTAAATTATGAGGTAAAATTACAGCTGAGATCAAAACAGGTCCGGCCAAAGGACCGCGACCCGCTTCATCAATTCCGGCAATAATCGGATATTTTTCTTTTAATTTCCATTCTTCTCTAAAAATCATTTTTCCTCAAAAAAAAGAAAAGTCGATCGTTAAAATCTTCCAAATCCTTTCGATCAGATTCGATAAAATTTTCATTATCGTTAATGTTGAAAATTCCTAAAACTTCATAATTAGTTGTTTCTAAAGATTTTAAAACTTCGTCAACCGAGAATATTTTTTCCTTATGAATTTCATCATATCTTTGGAACAAAAATCCTTTCTTTTCAAAAATAGTTAGTTGAGTTTCCTCAATATTAATTTCAGGTAAAAATTCCGAAGTGTGAATAAAGAAATCTTCTTCATTATCCTCAAGATTTACAAATCCGTCAAAATTCTCAATACAATTAGATTTTGTTGAAATATCGAAACAAAAAATACCATTTTTTTTCAAACCGATAAAAGTATTTTTAAACAAGATTTCCAATTCATCAGTATTTTTCAAATAATTAATCCCATCAAAAAGCAATAAAATTGAGTCATATTTTTCCGCAGGAAGTTCATCTAACATATCAGCTTGGAAGAGATTAGGTTTAAATTCTTTTTTATCTGCAATTTTCAGCATCTCACAAGAAATGTCCGAAGCATCGACATCATAATTAAGTTCCGATAATTTTCCCGAAATATTCGCTGTCCCACAACCCAATTCAAGAATTTTTTTAGGATGATTTTGTCCAAAATATTCTAACTTTTTTAAAATAAAACTAATCCATTCATCATAATTAACGTTGCTCATATATTCATCATAATAATCGGCAAATTTTCCATAATTGTGAACCGGAGCTTTTTTATTTGTCAGCATAAATTCAGCTTGTTTCATCGCCACAATCAAACTTTTTTCCGAAGCAATATTTTTCCCGGCAATGTCAAAAGCCGTACCATGATCAACCGAAGTCCGAACGTACGGAAGTCCTAAAGTAACATTCACGCCTTGTTCAAAGGAAATCATTTTAAATGGTATCAAACCTTGATCGTGATAAGCTGACACAACCCAATCATATTTGGAAAATTTACCGGCAAAGAAAGTATCGGCAGGAAAAGGTCCATAGAAAACAATATCTTCTTCAGCTAATTTATTCAATACTTTTTCCAAAACAATATCATCATTTCCAAATGCTCCATTTTCGCCGGCATGAGGATTTATTCCTAAAACAGCAACTTTTGCATTATGGTTGTATTTTGTAATTTCAGAATGAATTAAGCGTAATTTTGTTTCCATATATTCTTCAGAAAGGACTTTAGATAATTCACTCAAAGAAACATGAGTTGTCAGCAATGCCAAATTAAAATACGGTCCCCAAAATGACATTATCACATTTTCTGATGACGATTTTTCAGCAAAAAATTCAGTGTGTCCGATAAAATCAGGATGAGATAGTTGGATTGATTCTTTACAAACAGCAGTTGTAACCACAGCATCTATTTTTTTTGAATTCAAATCATCGGCAATTCTACTTAGAATTTCATAAGCAACTTCTCCGGATTCTTTTGAAATTTTACCAACCTCAACCTCTTTATCTATTTTAATCAAATAGAATTTCCCGGGATCAATAGCTTCTTCAGGAATTGTAATTTGAACAATTTGTTTCGATTCCGAACTTACTTTTCCATAGATAATGTAAATTACTTCATCATTTTTTGAATAAAATTTAAGAGCTTTTGAAATTATTTCCGGTCCAATACCAGCCGGATCACCGGAAGAAATAGCTATTTTTTTCATTTTTTATCACTCGATCCGGGAGTATTTATGGGAATATTTTTTTTACATAATGGACAATCTTCAGCTTCCCAACTTTCTATATTCACTTTAAGTAGAGATTCCGTTCGCACGCCGAAATCAGCTTTTCCATTTGACCTATCAACAATCAAACCAACAGCTTTTACTTCAACCTCACGTTTTTTCAAAGCAGCCATAACTTCCATCACACTTCCACCCGTTGTTACAATATCCTCAATAATGATTGCTTTGTCGCCTTTTTTAACTTGGAAACCGCTTCTAATTGTCATTTCACCATCTTTTCTTTGAGTAAACACAAATCTTTTCCCAAGATTTTTTGCTACTTCATAAGCTAAAACAATTCCGCCGAAAGCGGGTCCAATTACAATATTCGCATCAACGTCTTTTAATTTTTCAGCCAACTTTTTGCATAAAATGCTAACTTTATCAGGTTGATTTATAATTTTGATTTTTTCAATATATTTATTGCTGTGACGTCCGGAAGTTAACTTAAAATGTCCTTCCAAAAGCGCATTGGAATCTGCGAGAATTTGTTCAATTTCATTCATAATAATCTCCACCTATTTATTTTTTTTATTTAAAATTTCTTTTAAGATTGGCAAAATATTTGTAAAAGCACGTCCTCGATGACTGATAAGATGTTTTTCATAATCTTCCATTTCACCGAAAGTACGTCTGGTTTCATCAGCAAGAAAAATATTATCATACCCAAAGCCTTTATCACCAATTTCTCGTTCAGTAATTTTCCCCTCAACTTTACCAAAAACAGAGGCGATAATTCCAAATTTATCAGCTAAACAAACAGCTGTTTTAAAACGGGCATCTCGATTTTTCTTACCTTTCATTTCTTTAATAAGTTTATCTCTATTATCTTTGTAACTACAATTATCACCTGCATATCTTGCCGAATAAACACCAGGTTCACCATTTAAGGCATCTACAAAAAGTCCGGTATCATCGGCTAAAGTTAATAAACCTGTTGCTTTTGCATAAGTTGTAGCTTTTAACTCGGCATTTCCTTCAATAGTATCCCTATTTTCTTCCACATCCGGCAAATCCGGAAAATCTGCAGCTGAAATAATTTCCAAGTCTAATTCTTTTAAGATTTCCTTAATTTCAGAAATTTTATCTTTATTTTTTGAACCTATCAGAAGTTTCAAAACTCCTCCATTATCTTTTTATTTTTATCCAATTTTTAATTTTTGAAAGAATATTTTTATCTAAAAACTTTTCAGACATTGCGGTAATATTTTTTAGTAAGTTAAGCAAGTCTTCCGTACCACTCCAATTTTCGATCAATATTTCCGGGTCAACATTATTCAAAATATGGTTAAGAGCGTAAACAACCAAAACCAAGTCATCAACGTAACCGATTACCGGAATAAAATCCGGAATAAAATCTATCGGTAACATTACGTAAGCAATTGCTGCGACAATATATCCCTTTGTAGGAATACTAACTCGTTTATCAAAAGATAATCTAATTAGCAACATAAAAAAATCGGGAAGCAAAAATAAGTAGTTAGAGATTTTTTTGTAATTTCCTTTGAAAGGTTTTCTAAATTTTCGCCTCAGTTTTTCATAAAATTCAAAATACTTCTTATCTTCGGTGAAGATATCGTCATCATCAATTTTTCTACGTTTTCCTTCGTCTATTTCTTCAGCTTCAACTTCTTCAAAATCATCTTGTTCTACCATTTTTCCTCCAATTTTGATTAATTAGTTACACCTAAAGCTCTTCTCAATTTTCTCATTTTTTTAGAAGCAATATATCTCGCCTTTTCTGAACCTTCGAGAAGGATTTTATCAATATATTTTTTATCTGAAATTAATTCGTTATATTTCTCTCGCATCGGTTTGAAGTGACTATTGATTTTTTCAAAGAGAATATTTTTTGCATACCCCCAACCCATTCCACCTTTTAAATATTGATTTTTCAAATCCTCAATTTCTTCAGGAGTTGCAAAAAGTTTGTAAAGACTAAAGATATTACTTTCATCAGGATTTTTAGGTTCTTCAACAGTTTGAGAATTTGTAACAATTCGCATAATTAATTTGCGTAATTGGTTCTCGGGCAAGAATAAAGGAATGACGTTGTTATAACTCTTGCTCATTTTACGTCCATCTAAACCTATCACCAATTGAGTCTCTTTTTGAATCAAAGGTTTAGGGATTTTAAACAAATCTTTTTGATAATTATAATTGATACTTTGAGCAATATCGGTCGCCATCTCAATATGTTGAACCTGATCTTTTCCGACCGGAACAAGGTCAGTATCGAAAAGCAAAATATCGGCGGCCATTAAAACCGGATAGGTAAAAAGTCCAATATTTACACCATCATCAGGATCTTTTCCCGAATTTTTATTTGAATCAACTTTCGCCTTATAAGCATGAGCTCGATTCATTAAACCTTTTGGAGTAAATGCTGACAATATTACTTCCAGCTCAAATGTTTCAGGAACCATAGATTGTTTGTAAAAAACAACTTTTTCCGGATCTAATCCACAGGCAAGCCAAGTCGCTGCCAAATTATAACAAAGCTTCTTCATATCCTGCTTATTTTTAATAATATTTAACGCGTGATAATCAGCGATAAAGTAAAAAGGATTATAGTCGTTTACAAGTTCCAAAGCCGGTTTAATAGCTCCGAAATAATTTCCAATATGTGGGATGCCGGTTGGCTTTATACCAGTCAAAGATATTTTATTATTATTCATTTTTCCTCCAAATAATTCCTAAAACAATTAAAAGAAAGAGATTTTGTTGTCAATAATAATGGGGAAAATTAACGAAAATTTCTCAGATTTTCCATATTTTTTCATCACAAGTAAATATCTTTTAAGAAATTGTAACCTTAGAATCATTTAACTTTATGATTAAAATATTGTTGTAGATGGGAATAAAAACCGGTACAGTTTGTTGTGTTATTTTTTATTTTTTAATTTTTCCTTTTATTCTATAGCTGTTTTCGGTTGATTGATCCAAGTATGAAAAGAAAATCTATTTTCCTCTCGCAATGCCAGCATTTCTTAAAAACTATCGGATTTTAAGAAAAAGGGAATAGTGTCTTAAAAAAAATGATTAACAACATTGATTTGATAAACTAAAGTGGTCGGGATGACAAGATTTGAACTTGCGACCTCTCGGTCCCGAACCGAACGCGCTACCGAACTGCGCTACATCCCGATGTGAAACAAGAAATCTTTTATCTGATTTCAAGTCAACATTTTTGTGATAAAGAATAGTTATCTCACTAATAAAATATCGGTAAATATCTATTAGACAAGCTACTATTAAAAATTTTAGCAAAAAAAAGAGCAGATAAATCTGCTCTTTAATTTTATTCCACAAATTCTTATGGTACTAATAAATCTGGTATATTTCCCAAATCAACTGCATCTTCAGGAGTTGTTTGAATTCCAAATACAGCATCGTTAAAATCTTTATCTCCACCGGGAAGTCTGATATCTTCAAAAACTAATACGTTCATATTAATATTATCAGAATCATGGAAAATAACATTTTGTTGGAAAAATTGTGATTGATTTTCATTCCAATCAGGATTGGAATATTGGGTATAATAACCGTTTGTAACATGATTGTGTGACCAACCGTTTGAAATTAAGAAAAATCCAATTACAGTATTAACCGGAAACATTGTCCCACCATCAGAAGTTTTTAATTGAACAGTATCACCGGTTTCTAAATCTCCACCTGATCCAACGGCTGAACAATTTGGGAAAACTACTGTCATATTATTCAAATCATCAACAGAAGTTGGAGCGTTGTCGGCATCATAATAATAATATCCCAAAACATTTTTATAGCCTGCACCTTCAGAAATGAAAGATAATCTAACTTCAGAAGCAACAGTTAGTTTCAAAGTAGTGTCAAAGCCATTCAGGAATTCCGGATGAGTTTCCGGCAAACTCTGACGTTCAGGAACAGTAGCGTGAATTTTAGCTAAAAGTTCATCTGTAATTTCCATTTGATTTTCTTCCAAATACTCAGGATCACCTGTATCAGTCCAAGTACCTAATGTCAAATAGTTTGCATCTTCAGGACTATAAGGAACAACTTCCAAAATTTTAAATCCACCGAAACCGGTTGCTACGAAGATTACATTATTTTTACCTTCAACAAAGTTAGTTGAGGAATCAAAGTCCATAGAACCAATCAAATTATAATCAGCAGGATTAGATTGATCGAATTGAGCAACATAAACACCGGCAGCACCATTAGCAATAAGCATTAAATCATTATTTAAAGTTACACCGTTTGTTACATAATCCAAAGGATCAGTGGCTCCTGCAGGAACTATTGGAGCATCAATTTGAGTAACAACATTACCTGTATTAATATCAATAACTTTCATACCTTCAGTTCCGGTAGCAATAAAAGCGAAATTACCAAGAACATCCATTGATGATTTTGATTCAGGAATATTTGCTCCGCCAACTTCAATAGTATTTAATAAAGAACCGTCAGCTTTTGCATAAATTTGTAAACTAGCAGGAGTTCCTCTTAAAACGATAATTTTATCATCTGTTAAAACAACCGATCTTGCATCCTCAATACCGATATTGGAATTGATTGCCAGAGGGTCTTTTGTTAAAATGGAAAGTCCACCTAAGTTACCTGTACTAACATAAATATTATTATCATCAGTTGTTACATCGGTAGAAACATAGCCCGGTAAATCTTTTCTTTCGGAAACGTCTGTTAAAAGTCCGTTATCCAAAGCTAATCTTTCTAAAACAGCCGGAGTTTGGAAATTGTTCAAATCAACATCAGTTGCTTCTGCAAGATAAACATTGTCATTATCAAATGCTACAGAGCTAACATCTGTATCGTTGAAAAGTGCTTCAGATAAAATAACAGGATGACTGACATCTGAAATATCAAACACATCAACTCCGCCTTTATATTCAGAACCTTCCAAGTTATAAGTTACGAAAGCATAGTTGTCATAAATTTTTACGTGAGTTGCTCTTAAAATTGTTGAGCCGAGAGTTGGAGCTTCAACTTCTGCTCTTAACATTAGAACAAAATCACCGTCTTTTGATTTAAAGTTTGATTTTTTTTGACCATCAATTCCGTTAATCGAAACCAAAGTTCCGTCAGGAAATAATTTTACCCTTGATGACAAGTCCGCTGAATCGTTATTAATACTAATTCTCTTATTCGTTGTCGTATTTTTATCACAAGAGACCAATAACATCATTGTTGAAATTACCAACAACGCAATAATAATTTTTTTCATAATTCCTCCTTTTTTTTAAAAAATTATAATCACTTTTTAATTTAAATATATTGTCTTAATTTTGTCAAATTATTTTTCAACATTTCAAATATCTAATATTTTCTTATAGTATTTTATTGGCTGAGAGGGCAGGAATCGAACCTGCCGTAAACAGTTTTAGCTGCCTATTACCGGTTTTGAAGACCGGTTGAGACACCAGTCTCATCCCCTCGCAAGTAAGTTAAAACATTTTTTCATCATTGTTTTGTAAAGTTTTTTCTTACCTTGACCGATTTTAATTATTTTTTTTATTTAGCTCACGTTAATTTGAGAGGTAAATTTATGTCATATAAACATTTAATTTTAGGAACGGCAGGACATGTTGATCATGGAAAAACCAGCCTTATTGAAGCATTAACCGGTTTTAATTGCGACACCCATAAAGAAGAAAAAGAGCGAGGATTAACAATTAACCTCGGATTTACTCATCTCAATCTTCCAAGTGGTAATTCAGTTGGAATAATTGATGTTCCCGGGCACGCCGATTTTATTAAAAATATGATTTCAGGTGTTTCAGGCATAGATTTTGTTCTATTTGTAATTTCAGCTGATGAAGGTATTATGCCACAAACTATTGAACATTTCAAAATAATGAAATTGTTAAATATCAAACACGGTTTAATTGCTTTAACTAAAATTGATATGGTTGATAAAGATCTTCAAATGCTCGCTGAAGAAGAAATTAAGGAATTCACAAAAGGCGGTTTTCTTGAAAATTCTCCCATCATTCCGGTTTCCGCAAAAACTAAAGATGGCATTGATAAATTAATATTGGCAATTGACAAAATATTCCCAACAATTAAAAACAAGGATAGCAATGGAATTTTCAGAATGTATATTGATCGTGTTTTCATCAAAGAAGGTTCAGGAACAATCTTAACCGGCTCGGTATTATCAGGAAAAATCAATGATATGTCGGCACTATATTTACTACCCGGAACTGATAGTTACCGCATTAGAAAATTAGAAAAACACGACCAAAAAGTTGCTGAAATTTCTGCAGGTGATAGAGCTGCCATAAATTTAGTGGGGATCAAAAAAGATCAAATTAAAAAAGGAATGATGCTTTCTGATAAATACATTGAAACAACAAAACTAATAGATGTAAAATTAGAGATTTTTGCTGAAGATTTTTCCTTAAAATTATGGTCGCAAGTTATTTTCCTTTCCGGAACAATTCGTATCATTGCCAAAATACATCTTTTGGATAAAGATATCATAAAATCAAACGAAACAGGTTTAGCGCAAGTTTATCTATCCGAACCTGTCAATTTAATGATTAATGACAAATTTATCATCAGAAATTCTTCAAATGAAATAACGATCGGCGGTGGTCAAATAATTGACAATAATCCGCTTCATCACAGACGCAGAAGAAAAGATGACGTGGAATTATTATGCAAAGTTTCAACCGGTGGTCTTTCGGAAAAAATATCTTTAGAAGTCAGAAAACACAATTTCCCAATAAATTATAAAATGGTTGCCGAAAAACTTAATATCTCGGAAGAAGAAATTCTTAATGAAATTCTCTCGGGCAAAATTGATAATGTTTCCGTTTATTTAACTCAAGAACCGATTTTATTTTCAAAACAATTTGAAGGAAAAATAAAAAATAAAATTATTAACATAATTACGAAACATCACAAGTTAAAGCCATTATCTAAATTTGGAAAAAATTTCAATGAGCTATTAGGTTTATTTGGTAATCAGAAAGATGAAAACAGCAAAATCGCTCTAAAACAAATATTAGAAAACTACAAAAATGACGGAAAATTAATCCAAGTAGAAAATTCTTGGTGTTTATCTTCTCATAAAATAGTTCTCTCGGAAACCCAAAAAAAACAAATTGATTCTATAGAATCTAAATTACAAAAATCAAAATACTCAAGTTTGACTTTCAGCGAAATCCAATCCGAGTTAAAAATATCTCAGCAGGAATTAGAAAACCTACTATATTATTTAATCGAAAATGAAAAAATATTAAGAATCAAAGATGGGTTTTTCTCAAAAAATTTTATAGATGAATCAAAAAACAAATTGATACTTTATTTTGCAGAAAATCAACAAATAACAATCTCACAATTTAGAAATTTAATTAATTCAAACCGAAAAATAAGTCTCTCAATTTTAGAATATTTTGACGAAAAAAAATTAACCATCAGGAAAGGAGATTTCAGAATTTTGAAAAAAAAATCGAATAATAAATAAAAGATTAGACAAAAAGATATACATATTTTTTTTTGTTTAGGAAGTTGTTAATATGAAATTAGTTAGCAAAATAAAAGTAACATATTTAAGGAGTAAAAATGACAAAGGCTGAGTTAGTTAAAGTAATATCTCACGACACAGGTATCATCAGAAAAGATGCTGCTATTATTGTTGACACATTCTTAACTGCCATAAAAGACAGTTTATTAGAAGGTAATCATATCGAAATTAGGGGTTTTGGAACATTCAAGCTCAAAGTAAGAAATCCAAGAATCGGTAGAAATCCAAAAACTGATAAAGAAGTTCACGTACCTGAAAGAGTGGTACCTACTTTTAAATTCTCTCGAGCTTTTAAAAATGAAATCGCTGAAGTTGAAATAGATAAGGTTAAAAAATAAGGAGGAATAATGCCCTGCGGAAA
>JAMOQM010000093.1 GCA_027064005.1 Candidatus Cloacimonadota bacterium
TCCCTGCTGAAATTTTACCAAATCTCAATAAAAATGTTATAGATTGGAAAATTATCCACAAAGATGTTACGGAATCTACAAATATTGATGCTTTAAATTTAACTAAAAAAAACAAAGCCGAAAATGGCACAATCATTATTACGGAAAATCAAAGCGGTGGTCAAGGTCGTAAAAGACGGCAATGGCATTCGAAAAATAAAAAAGGAATATATTGCTCTCTTATTTTACGTCCGGAATTTTCACCGGAATATTTGCCAAGATTGACAATTTTAACCCAAGTTGCTATTTTTAAAACTCTTCGACATTTTACTTTAGCCAATATTATTATCAAATGGCCAAACGATATCCTAATTAATACTAAAAAAATATCCGGAATTCTAATGGAAATTTCGGCGACAATGGATAAAATAAATTATGCAATTATTGGTTTGGGAATGAATATTAATTTGGATTTAGAAGATTTACCGATTGATTTTAGATATTTAGCGACATCTTTAAAAATTGTTACCGGTAAAGAATTTTTAAGGAAAAAAATCTTTTCATTTTTTCTCAATACATTTTCAGAATTATATAAAACAATTGATACGCAAGAATTTATCAAAACTGTTAATATTTGGAAGAAAAATTCCAATATTATTGGGAAAAAAGTAGAGATAGAATTATTTAATAAATTAATCACCGGATATGCAACCGATATTAGCAATGAAGGGGCTCTAATAATTTCAACTGAAAAAAAAGATTATCGTATTATTTCGGGAGATGTGAGGATTATAAAATAAATCAGGTTATTGGGGAAATAACCTGATTTGATGATTATTTTTTAGAGCAAATTTTTCTTATATTTTTTATATATAATTTCAAGATTAGACATTCTGTTTTGTAATGATAAAAACAATCGGCTAACCAATTCATAATCTTCAGAATTAATGGCATCTTCTATCTTTTGAATTAAGGAAGATAGAGTTTTACTGTTTTTCCGCTGAAATTTTTTGCCATATTTCTTCATCATAAGAATTTTCTTCATCTTTGTATCTTTTAATTTCTCTAATTCTTGAAATTGAGGCCGGAATTATCTTTTCTTGGATTTCAATTAACCATTTATTTAAAACACTCAAATAATAGGAATTAAGGATTTTTTCAGAAATAGGAGAATCTTCATAAAAAGACAAATTCGTTTTTAGCTCTTCCAAAATTTCCCAAACAGAATTGTGTTGTTTACCAAAATATTTAACCCGTTCCTCAAAAGTAAAATCATCAAAAATGTTTTTTTCAGTTCGATATTCCTTGTCTTTATCCAAATAATCAGCATTTTCACCAATTTTTTTATTCAATTCTTTAAGAAGTTCATCTTCAGATTTTCCTAAAGAATATTTGATTCCATCCAACATTGCCAAATAAAATCCCGAAGCACTTAAATAAGTATTTGTATGCGGATTCGGAGCTCTAACTTCAAATCTTACTCCGAGAGGATTTTCCGAACGTACCAAACCAATTAGCACAGATCTGTTTCGAGAAGAATTTTCAGGAGATACTCCTAATGATGAAACAACGCAAATCGGCGATTCAAAACCGGGTTTTAACCTATTTAATCCATCAATTGAATGAGTTACAAGAGGGTTAATTGCGTACCAATTTTTCAACAATCCCATCAAAGCACCATAACCAAAAGAAGCGAGATAATGATTTTTATGATGAGTCGCAAATAGATTTATTTTTTTCCCATTATTCAGTTCCAAACCAAAACCAACGTGCATGTGTTCCCCTGAACCTGCGACATTTTTAACAGGTTTAGCATCAAAAGTAACTTCCAAACCATTTTTTCTGAAAACCTCTTTAATAATGATGCGTGCCAAAAGTTCATTATCGGCAGTTTGTAAAGGTAC
>JAMOQM010000094.1 GCA_027064005.1 Candidatus Cloacimonadota bacterium
TATTAATATAACTTTCTAACTTAGTTGTCAATAAAAAAATTGTTTTACAACGATTAATTAAAAGCAATTTGACTCAAGATAAATTTTGTATTAAAAAAGTATTTATGGAATGAAGATTAGGCTATTATATTATTTTGTTGTAATTTCTTCTTGTATTTGTGGAAGATTGCCTTATTTTCCAATTCTATTTTTCTATTTTTACTGATTTTAAGATATTCTTCTTCTATATCTATCCCAAGAAATTTTCTTTGCAATAAATTAGCGGCTATTCCGGTTGTACTACTACCGGTAAAAGGGTCTAAAATCCAAGCTCCCTGTTTTGTTGAAGCTAAAATAATCCTTGCTAATACCGAAAGTGGTTTTTGTGTTGGGTGTTTGCCACAAGATTTTTCCCATTTTGCAATAGCAGGCAATGTCCAAACATCTTTCATCTGTTTTCCACCGTTTATTTCTTTCATTAATTCATAATTGAAGTAGTGTGGAACTTTTGCATTCTTTCTTGCCCAAATAATTTGTTCGGTTGAGTGAGTGAAATAACGGCAAGAAAAATTTGGCGGTGGATTTGTTTTTTGCCAAGTGATTATGTTTAGTATTTTAAAGTCTAGTTCTGTTAAAATTTGACCAATACTAAAAATATTGTGCATTGTTCCGCTAATCCAAATAGTGGCATCTTCTTTCATTTTATCACGAACAAGTGTTAACCATCTACGATTAAACTCACTAATAAATTCAAACCCTTTTGATTTATCCCATTTGCCTTTATTTACGCTTGTGATTTTACCGTTTTTTATGGTTAGTCCGTCATTCGATAAAAAATATGGCGGATCTGTAAAAATCATATCAAATTTAAAGTCGAATTGTGGCAATAATTCGAATACATCGCCTTGCAATAGTGTGAAATTTTTATCTTTTGATTTGAAGTATGGTTTAATCATCTTCTATTATGGGTAGCAATTGATACTATTTTAAAAATGTCTTGTCCGTCTTTCAATGCTTCTAAAAGATTTTTGAACATATAAGCAGTATCTAGATTGGTTTTTTCTTGAAACATTAGAAGCTTCGCTATAAGTATCAAGAACTTAACACTATATTCTCCTTTTCCGACTAATTCTAAATATTGATTTGCTTCATTATTTACTTGATTTAACAGTTCATCACTTAATAAAGAATTTCGTTCCTCTTTACTTTTCAGTGGTGATACATTGTTATCCCAATAATCAATTAGGAAATCTAAAAAATCTTTTGTTTTATCTTTTTCTAAACTCATTTTAATTAAGACATCAACAGCCCAATGAATATGTTTAGGGGTTCTTATTCGTGACCATTTACCATTTTCTTTTTGACGGTATTTGATTAAAAGGTCGTATTCAGATAAACTCCCTTGATAAACAGCTAAAATATATTCACCGTTTACTGTAAATGTCCTTAATGGGTGATGCTCTTGACCATTTCTTTTATAAATCATATTTGGTAAATTCATTCTAAAATCCTTTTTAAAATTCCATTTCTTAACATTTCAAGATTTAAAAGGTAGCCCATTGAGTAATTTTATTTTTAGAAGAAGATATCTTATAGAATAATTCATCTTCTGTTTTACTGAGCAATTGACATAATTTTTTCATAAGCATTATTTGTTATTAACAGCTCTGTTAATACTCCTCTTTTATTTGGATTTGAATTAATATTCCTTCTTGCTAAAACTCTTTTAATATTAAACTTACTATATAATTCATCAAAGAAGCTGTCGTTAGGATTTTTTCCTTTAACATCGGAATTACTTAATATCCATTGATAGCCCAAAACATCTATTTTCTCACAAAATTTGGCAAGTCTTATTTGTTCGCTATCATCAAATTCATCTTTTGCATAAGAAT
>JAMOQM010000095.1 GCA_027064005.1 Candidatus Cloacimonadota bacterium
TAGGAGAGAAAAAATATGAAAAATGAATTAATAAAGCATTTCAAAAAGAAAAAAGTAGGTTTAGCTCTTGGTAGTGGTGGTGCAAAAGGACTATCACACATCGGAGTGATAAAATATTTAGAAGAAATGGGAATAAAAATTGATTTTATTACCGGTTCTAGTATTGGAGCCTTGATTGGAGGTGCTTATGCCAGTGGATTGAGTATTGAAGAAATTGAGGATATTGCTTTGGAAACCGATCTTGCCTCCACAATAAAGCTTTTTTCTCCCGGATTTGGAAAATCAGGATTGGTTACAGGGAAAAAAGTTCGGGAATTTCTAACCTCAATGTTAGGCAACAAAAACATAGAAGATATGCCAATTCCGTTTACAGCGGTAGCTGCAGATATAATCACAGGGGAGGAAATACATTTTAATAAAGGAAATCTTGTCGAAGCAATTCGATCCAGCATTTCAATTCCAATCGTTTTTCAACCGGTGATCCGTAATAATAATGTTCTTGTTGATGGTGGTTTGGTAAATCCTGTTCCGATAAATGTTGCTCGCGAAATGGGAGCGGATTATATCATTGCAGTTAATATTCTGTCCGCAAAAAATAGTCCTGATCCGAAATCCGATAAAAAATTCAACAATAAAACAGATTTGGGAAAATCTCATAAAATCATTCCCGTTATGGAAAGAAAACTTGAAAATTTGATAATAGACCATAAATGGATAAGGAATTTCAACAAAAATAAAGATAAAGAAAATTTACCCGGAATGAAAAAAATATTAAATCGATCAGTTCAGATTGCTCAGGAAAAATTGATCAAACTATCTATCGAATTATACAAACCGGATGTTTTGATAGAACCGGAAGTAGGAAATGTTGGCATATTCGATTTTTATAAAGCAAAAGAAATAATTAAAAAAGGATATATAGCTGCTGAAGCATTTATGAAAGAATATTAAAATAATAAGGAGAAATTTATGAGAACAGGATTTATTTTTGGAAACAGAATATTGGACATAGTTGTTGTCTCTTTGGTTGTTGCACAAACATTGAAAGTTATCTTTTATTTTTTCAAAGAGAAGAAATTGAATCTTAGAAAATATCTTGATACCGGAAGTATGCCGAGTTCTCATTCTGCCTCGGTTTCTTCTCTTGCTACAGCAGTGGGGATATCGGAAGGGGTAGATTCTGTCTGTTTTGCTATCAGTTTAATATTTTCTCTTGTTGTTATGTATGATGCCACCGGAGTTCGCCAGGCAGTTGGTAAACAGGCTGTTGTCCTAAATAAAATGATAAATAATATTCGCAAGAAGGAAAATTCGGTGCTTTTTGAAGAAAATATGAAGGAATTAATTGGTCATACTCCCCTGGAAGTTTTAGCCGGTGCTGCTCTTGGAGTAACGATTGCTTTCGTGATGAGTTAAAAATATTGGTTTTAAATGAATAGCATTTATTATTTTTTTAAAAAGGAATTTTAAGAATGCAAAAAAAACGAAACTGGTTTGATGTTTAAATTACTGAAAAAATAATGATAAATCATACTTTTATTTGTCGCACGAGATTGATGGAAAAATCGCTTATATGTTGTAAAAGCAATGTTGTAATAGCAGCGGATGATCTTTCCGAGATTAACTTATTTGTTACAGAGTTCAACTCTGCTGTTCTTTACCAAAATTTATTACAGAACGTTGTAAAATGATTTTCGAAGAAATGTTATTTAAAAAATCAAAGGGACAAGATATAAAGTCGTTACTATGACAAAAAAGACTTTACACGAAACCTGATGATTATAAAAAGGAAAAAATATCAAACTAAAAAGGAGGAATAATTATGTTTGATCTATTGAAAAAAACAATGTTAACAGGAATTGGCATCGCTTCGATGACTAAAGAGAAAATTGAGGAACTCGGTAAGAAAATCTCGGAAGAAAGTAAGCTTACCGAAGAAGAAGGGAAGAAAATGGTTAATGATCTGCTAAAACAATCTGAAAAAGCAAGAGAGGATTTGGAAAATCAAGTTCAGAAACTTGTAAAACAGGCTTTGGAAAAATCAAATATTCCGACTTGGGAAGATTTGAACAGATTAGAAAAAAGAATTATAAAACTGGAAAATTTAGGAAAAGAAACAGACAAATAATGATACGAAAAATAGGGTCGATTGGAAACACTTATCGCCATATAAACCGTTATCGGGAAATCATAATTGTTCTTTTTAAGCATGGTTTTGGTGATTTGATCACCAATTCTCAAATTGAGAAATATCTTGATTTTGGTAAGAAGTTTATTCCCAATAAAAAAATTGGGGATACAACCTCATTATCTCGATGGGAAAGAATCCGAATTGTCTTGGAGGAACTGGGACCTACTTTTATTAAATTCGGGCAAATTATGAGTAATCGCCCGGATATTTTACCGGAACCTTTGTTGGCTGAACTTGAAAAACTTCAGGATACAGTTCCTCCAATGCCAAATGAAGAAGCCAAAAAAATGATAGAACAAGAATTGGGGAAACCAATTTCAGAACTTTTCAAAAATTTTGAGCAGAAACCTATAGCTTCTGCTTCCATATCCCAAGTTTACCGAGCAGAACTATTCAGTGGAGCACAAGTTGCGATTAAAGTTCAACGTGCCGGAATTCAAAAAATGATCGAAACTGATTTGGAAATAATGTTTCACTTTTCCCTTTTAATGGAAAAACACATTACTGAAATGGAAATATTAAATCCGGTTGAAACGGTAAAAGAATTTGAACGCTCTATCCACAAAGAAATTGATTTCAATATTGAAGCTTCCCATATAGAAAGATTTTCCAGAAATTTTCGAACCGATATGACTATCTATGTTCCCAAAGTTTATAAGGAATATTCAACAAAAAAAATCCTGACAATGGAATTTATCAACGGCATCAAAGTATCAAACCTAAAAGCTTTAAGAGAAGCGGGAAATGACCCTTTGCTTATTGCAAGTCAAGGTTGTGATCTTATTTTAAAACAAATATTTGAACACGGCTTTTTCCACGCTGATCCTCATCCTGGGAATATTTTTATCTTGAAAGATAATGTTACTTGTTTTCTTGATTTTGGAATGATGGGGTCTTTGTTGCCCAAGTATCAGGATTATCTCGGAGATATTGTTTTGGGATTCGTGAACAACGATTCGAAGAAAATTAGTGAAACGTTTCTTCGACTTACAGGAACTTATAATATCGAAAATCGGGATCAATTGGAACAACAAGTTTCCGAGCTGGTCAATCAATATGCTTATGTTTCTTTGAAAGAAATAAAGGTTGGTGAACTTTTAAACAAACTTTTCGGAATATTGATAGATTTTAAATTAAGATTGCCTTCGAATTTTTATTTGCTTTCAAAAGCGTTGATAACTATTGAGGGAGTCGGAACGAAATTAGACCCTGATTTTGATATGGTTAAGCACATTAAACCTTTTGCAAAAAAGTTACTTAAAAAGCGATTGGATCCATTTAAATTGGCAAAAGATATGTATGCATCTGCGACGGACTTTCGTTTTTTACTTAAAGATTTTCCTTTTGAAATCAAGGAAATAATCAGGCAGGTTAAAAAAGGAAAATTGAAGGTTGAATTTGAACATAAAGGTTTGAATCCAATGCTTGTTACTCTCGATCAAATTAGTAATCGTATTGCTTTTGCCATTGTTCTGGCATCTCTCATAATCGGTTCATCTTTAATCGTGCTTTCAAAAATTCCCCCTCTGTGGAACGGGGTCCCGATAATTGGAATTGTGGGCTTTTTAGGAGCAGGGATTATGGGTTTTTGGTTACTGATTTCGATATTGAAGCATGCTAAGATGTAGCCTGATTCTTATTTCCATTTCCGATATTTTTTTTTAAATGTATGATTCTTCTGTTGTAACTCTGAATATTGATAATTTTTTCTTTATCTAATTTTCTATTGGTTCCGGATGAATAGTTACTTCAATACTTTTTTCACTTTTAATTTCATTTTCTATTTTAGTAATTAATGCGTGAGCATCTTTGAGACTCATTTTCGAATTTAAAAGAACATGGAATGTTAATTCCGAGTGAGTAATATAATTATGAATATGAAAATTATGAGGGCTAATATTTTCTTTTGCAATTTCGAAACTAATATTTTTAATATAATCAACCGTATCGGGAGTTGGTGCTTCACCTAAAATTTTATCAATCGTTTCTTTAATAATGGTAAAAGCAGTATAGAAAATAATTAGTGAAATTATTATGCCCAAAATTTCATCAATAAAGGCACAATATTTTTTTAAGAAAATTCCAATAAGTATAATTAATGATGAAAACGCATCACTTCTATGATGCCAACCGTCAGCTTTTACCGCCGTATTACCGGATTTTTTCCCAATCCAAAAGGCATACTCTGCCATAATTTCTTTAATTATGATTGAGATTATAGTTACGATAATGGCTAATTTCCCAAAATCAATTTCCACTCGATTGAGATAATTTACGATTGAGTCTTTAAAAAATGATATTGAAACTAAAAATAGCAAAAAACCAATTATTAAAGTGCTGATAAGTTCATATCTTCCGTGTCCGTAAGGATGTTTTTCATCAGCCGGTTTTTGAGAAAATTTAGTCCCGATAATTAAAACAAGAGAGGAAAAAGAGTCAGATAATGTATGCCATGAATCGGCAATTATTGCAATGGAGCCGGTTTGAATTCCGGCATAAAATTTGATAATGAAAAGTAAAACATTACCGACAATAGATACAATTCCCTCTTTGAAAACTAAAGCCCGGTTTTTCATTAAGATAATTCCAAAACTTTTTTTACTAACTTTTCAATACCGGTAAATACTTCATAAAATGCAGCATTGTTCATAAAAGCAGGTGTTGTTACGATTTTAAGTTTTTCATCGACAACTATTTCCGAGGAAGGATAGGGGGTGTTTTTTGCTCCGATTTTTTGAACTTCTTCACCAATTTTTTCATCTAATCCAACCGTTACGTTTACTCCTTTTTCTCCGAAAATTAAAGATAGCAAAACCGGAAAAATACAAATCCCGCCGATTGGTTTTCCTAATTTATTCATCTCAAAAAGTAATTCTTTTAATTGGGGAGTGATTGTTCCGGCAAATCCTTCTTCCAAAAACGTTGAAAGATTTTTTGCTGCACCTGTTCCGCCGGGGAGAATTATGGCATCTAAATTTTCTGCTTTGGCTTCGGACAGGGGTTTGATTTTTCCACGAGCGATTCTGGCTGCTTCTATTAAAAGATTCCTGCTTTCGGGAACAGTTTCTCCGTTAAAATGATTTACTACATCTTTCTGTTTTGTGTCGGGAGCATAAATATTTATTTCCGCCTTGTATTTTGATAATGCTAAAATTGTATAAACTGATTCATGAATTTCCGAACCGTCTTTATGTCCGCTTCCGGCTAAAATCACACCAACTTTTGTCATAATTACCTCTGTTTTTATTTTTTCTGATTTTTAAAATACGCTTGTTCTTCCAATAAATCTTCCAACAATTTTTCAAATTTCCAATTGATATTATGTTTTGTTTCAAGGCAAAAAATAGGACGTTTGATATTTTTTGGGAAATGCTGTAAGGTTTTATTTACATCTTTATCTGAAAATCCCGCGAGCATCATTACTTTTGTTTCATTTTCGACAAAATCGTTTTTTCTGTTTTTTAAATTTTCTAAAATCGTTAAATCTTTATTCATACTTATGATTGAAAAATTATCGCGAAAGATATTCCTCATCTCATTTTTAATTATTTCAATTTCGTTTTTTTTATATCCATAAGAAATAAAATTTTTCATTATAAAACTCCCCTTCTTAATTTATGAATCAATGAAATATTTTCGGATTTATTTTGCAAATTCTTTTTTTATAAAAAAATTGACTATAATAGATGAGAATTCATTTTAAAAAAAAACTAAGGATTGGAAATGAAAGATTTAACGAGAAAAGATTTGAAAGAGCTTACCAAGTTGAAAATAAAAAAGTATAGAAAAGAGCGGAATCAAGTCATTATTGAAGGGAAGAGAGCAGTTCAACAAGTTATTGATAACAAAATTAAAATCAATAAAATAATAACTTCGGGAGAAAATATTATTACTGAAAACATACCTGACCATCTCAAAGATAAAATTTTTGAAATCTCAAGAAATGACTTAAAAAAACTAACTTCTTCCGAAAATCCGCAAAGTATTTTGGCTATAATTGATATTCCAAAATTGGAAATGATAAAAGATAACTTTATCTTATATTTGGATGGGATTCAAGACCCCGGAAATTTAGGAACGATAATGAGAACTGCTTTAGCTGCCGATGTTGACGGCGTAATACTTTCTCCGAAATGTTGCGAGTTGTTTAATCCAAAAGTTATCAGATCATCTTTGGGAGCAGTTTTTACAATACCGACTTTAGTTGAAAATCAGCAATGGCTTATAGAACAAAATGCAATTAAAATATCTACAGTTTTGGAAAATGCTGAAAATTTATTTGAATGGAAACCCGAGAGAAACAAATATATTCTCATTATTGGTTCAGAAGCAACAGGGATTTCGAAAGATATTATTGATAATTCTGATGTTAAAATTACAATTCCCATGTCAAATAAAATGGAATCTTTGAATGCTGCGGTGTCAGCGGCGATTTGCATGTTCGAGATAAAACAGAAAATGAATTCGTATTAATCGGTTACACAAATGAGCAAAGAAATATAGCAAATATAATTAAGTAGTCTTTAGATAAAAAAATAAATGGTTAATGAGCTTGAAGAGTTGATAAATAAATTTAAACCTTAAAAAGTTCAATGCTCCATTATATAATGGAGCATTTTTTTGTTTATTAATTCACTTCCCAAAGAAATTGATCATCGACTTCTAAAATATTATTTTGATCACCGGCATTGATTTGGGTATTGTCGGTAAAGACAATTGTAAAAGTATAGTAAAAATGATTATTGATACTTGAAGGTAAAATCCTAAAATAATCGGTTTCATTTGGCTCTAAAAAGTTGGGCAAAATATTCGCTGATGAGCTAAAATCCCCATTATCAAAATGTTGGGTAAAGCTAATTGTTTTTATCGTTTTATCAGAGTTATTTATTACTTTAAGCGAGGCGGTTGATGGGTTGAAATAGGCGGATATTGTTTTATTTGCTTCAACATTTAGATAGGTAAAGTGATTATCATTTTCTAAGCAATAAGTTTCACCATCAATCCCAACTTTTACTTTTTTTGTATTGTCAGTAAAAAGGAATTGTTTGCCGGTATCAATTGATAATTTATAACTTTCATTTCCCTGTAAGGTTATATCTTTATTATCAGTTGTAATATAGACATTGTGATTTGTTTTGTTGATAAATTTAATATCACCTGTAGATGAACATCCGGCTAACAAGATAATACTCAGAGCCGTTAAGATTAATATTTTGATTTTCATTTTTCCACTCCTATTGTGTTTTTTACAATTTCCAATACTTTTTCTGCAGTTGGTATTTCTTTTAAGAGAAATATCTTATTGTCATTTATTGATGAAATTAATGACTGCGTATATTTGTCAATACTAATGAAAATAATCACGAAATTTCCTTTACAATTGTTTTTAACGTGATTAATCGTAGTAAGAAGATATTTATCATGATAATCTTGATGAATAATTATGACCTGAAAATTCTGTTTTTTTTGAAGGTAAAAGATTTCATCAACAGAATGTGATTCTGTGAGTTCAAAGAGTTCATTTTTAATTTTGGCTTTTAATTCTGAAAATTTATCTTGTTCTTTTGAACAAACCAAAAATTTAGTGGATTTTGGAATAAATCTTCTAATAGAATAAAGAGCGAAAAGTTCTTCAACTATTTTCTCAAAGTCTATCATATCAAAAGGTTTTTGTAAAATTTTTATTCTTTTCTTTTTATCATAACTAAGATAATCATCATTAATTTTGTTGTATAAAATCAAAAAATAAACATGTGAAAATTTCTCCACCAAATTTAGAAAAAGCTCTTTATTTTTAATAGCTAAATCATTATCAGCAATAATTAAAAACGGATTATCATTGATGATTTTCGACTCTATATCTTCCAGATTTTTAATTAATTTTGGGGTGAATACGGAAGTTTCTTCAAAATAATTAATTATTATTGAAGATATTGTTTCACTTTTTTGAAGGATAAATACAATCTTTTTAAAATTTAGTTTGGGCTTGTCAATTTTCCTACCATCTGAATCTAAAGAATAATATATATTATTCTTAAAAACAAAATCATCAATTGCATATTGTTCTATAGTCTCACGTAAATCAGTGCTTACCATAAAATTTGTAAAAGCATAAAGATTGTTGGAGATATGTACAAATTTTGCTGAAATGGTAAATCTTTTCAAAGGCAATTTAAGATTTATTCCGTAAATAATTTTATCAAAATAATCGGAACGATGCGAAAAATTGCCTTCAAAATAAATAAATTCCGGAGTTAATTTAACAATTTTTTTATACTGAGGAATGTTGTTAATTTTAAATTCAAGGTTAATATTATCGGATGTTTCGGGAATAATCTCATATTTTTCTTTCTTAATTTCCATATCGGTCGGGATTGAAAACAAATAACAATTTTGATTATTTAGATTTACTCTTTTTAGAAACTTACTACTAAAGATATATTTATGTAGTTTGAACTTTTGAACAAATTCTATCGAACCTTTTATTTTGGCATATCCGGAAATTAGATTATTTAAAACTATCGGTTCAAACTCGGAGAGATAAATTCCTTTACTATCAGCGTGAATTATAAAAGCGGAAGCATTTTTTCCACTGATTTTTATAGAAAATTTGTAGGGTTTATTTACCAGATCAAACAATAAGTCGATAACTTTTTTTTTCTTACCAAATCCTAAATTAAAAAACATAAGTTACTCCTTTGACCTAATTATTAAATTTTTATAGACCTTAAAAGCAGTTTCGACTTCCGCAGCAAAAAATTTACCATCATCTTGTTTTTTTAGATTTTCTAAATAGAAGTTATATTCGTTTTCCAATTCCGGAGTATCGGAGATTAATCTTTTTGACATGATTTCAAATGCTTTTGCTAAAAGTGTCTCGGAGTGCGAACCACCTCGTTTAGCTAAATATGCTGATCGATTATAATGAGCTATCGCTTTTTCATAGGATTTTGAACTTAAATACATTCCGGCAAGCATCCAATGTGAACGAGCCAAATTAATGTCACCTAAGTCTAATTCTTTGACTAATTTCAGATGATGTCTCGCTGCTTGATAACCAATAAATGTTAAAGTGGGATTAATCTCAATATTTTTTTCACCCCATCCATCCCAACAAAAAGAAGCAATATCAAAAGATATATAAACTTCTTCCATCTTTAGTTTTTTTGTCAATTCAGGATTGAATATTTCATTTTTATTGGCATTAAATTCTGCAAATTCAACACCGGTTTGACCAAATACCACCGCTGAATTAATATCTTTCTTTTTCCAATAAAGAGCATTTTGAAGATCACCAAAAATATTTACAGCTGTTAGAGGTTTTGTTTTTTTGATGATATAATTAATCACATCAAAAATATTTTGTGTTTTTGTCATTTCAAAAGCGTCTTTAAAAATTTCTTTTCGTTTTGCTAATTCTAAAGAATCGCGGATTGCCGTTGAATCGATAAAAGCTGAATCTGTTAGAGTAGAATCGGTTTTGAGAGAATTGATTTGAATGGAATTAACTTTAACAGAAAGACTATCAATTTTAATATTTTGATCAGATTCAATTCTAATAGAATCCGGAGTAGTCTTTTTTATTGTTAAAGAATCTTCACTTGAAAATAAAGATACACAGATTATCAGTAAAATTATTAAAATTAAAATATTCTTTTTTCCTGTCATTATATTCTCCTTATGGAATTCAAAAAATAAGATTAAATTTCTGTAAAGCATTTTGTTCTTTTGCAAAATGAATTCCATTCATTTTCGTTCTTGACAAAAATTTAGTTAAATGAATAAATCAAAATTAAACAAGAGAGGTAAAGATGAAATTGTTTTTTTCTGTGATAATGATAGTATGTGTTAATCTGGCTTTTGCTGTTAAACCGATAAAAATCGGAGCTATTTTTGCACTAACCGGATCTGCTTCAATTCATAACAAATATGGTTCTTCAGTCTTAAAAGTTGCTGTTTCCGAACTGAATAAAAAGGGCGGTCTTTTAGGGAAAAAAATAAATCTGATCTTTTATGATAACCACAGCACTGCTTTAGGTTCGAAAATTGCTGCTGAAAAAGCAGTAAAAGATAGTGTGGTTGCGGTAATTGGTGCTTCTTGGAGTTCTCATTCTTTAGCAATTGCTCCGATATTACAAAAGAACAAAATTGTTGAAATTTCCCCAATGTCAACAAACCCAAAATATACTTTGATTGGTGATTACATTTTTCGAGTATGTTTTAATGATATATTTCAAGGCAAAGCAATTGCTAAATTTGTTCATCAAAATCTTAAAGCTAAAAAAGTTGTTGTATTTACTAATGAAGAAAATTCATACAGTCCGACACTTTCTAAAGCATTTATCAAAAATTTTACTAAGTTAGGCGGAAAAGTTTTGGACGAAAGAGGCTATTTAGAAGAGGTTACAAATTTTGATGACTTATTTATAAATTTTTCTAGTATTAATCCTGATATAATAGTTTTAACCGGTTATGAAAGAGACGCATCTTTTATCATCAGACGAGCCAGAGATTTAGGAATAAAAACCACTTTTGTCGGCGGAGACGGATTTTCAGAAGCTATGTTTAATTATGAAAAAAATGCTTTGGAAGGCAATTATTTTGTTGCTGAGTGGAGTCTGGAAACAAAAACAAAAGAAAGTAAAAAATTTATAGATCTGATGGAGAAAAAACAATCAGGGGAAATAGTCTCGACAATGGCAATTTATTACGATTCAATACAAATATTGTTTGAAGCAATTAAAAAAGCAAATTCCATAAACTCAACAGAGATTAAAAATGCTTTATATAAAATTAAAAATTATCCCGGAGTTACCGGTCCCATCACTTTTGATAAAAACGGTGATGCTAATAAACAAATTGTAATTCTCCAATTCAAAGGGAAAGGAGTAAAATATATTACTTCAATTTCTCCAAATTAAAACCAATATAAAGAGGTAATTTTGACTCATAAAAATATGTTGAAAAATCGCGTTTCACGTCTAATTATATTTACATTTTTGATAATTTCCTTTTTTTCCTTAATTATTCAAATGAAACTTCAACATCGGAGAAAATCTAATTATATTAAAAATGCAAAAGTTTTTTTAAAGACGATTGTAAAATTAAATAATAAAGAACTTACAAACGAACTTTTTGAGAAGAGAATTGCGGCTATTAAAATACGTTCAGATGCTTTGAAAAAGATACACTTGATAAAAGCTATTATCGTTTATGATAAAGAGAAACGCATTGTCTATAATTCTTCTGATTTTAAAGAAAAAATTACCCTATTACCAAATGAAAATGAATGTTTTAAAATTCTAAAATTGGATAATACCGAATGTTTGGAATATTTCACAAAATTAGGATTATCTTCTCAAGTTTTTGGATATATTAGAATATTTTATTCATTAGAAGAAATTAATCAGTCCCAGATTTTTTCTTATTCTTTTTTTAGTCTGTTTTTGCTATTTATTTTTGTTTTTCTCATTATATTCCAACAATACTATCTTAGGAAAATATTTATTGATCCTTTGACAAAGTTAGAAAAAGCAATGCAATTGATTTCTTCAAAAAATAAAATCGGGACGACAATAAAAATTAAAAGTAATGATGAAATAGAATCTTTGGCAAATTCGTTTAATCAGATGTCGCTTAATCTAAAAAAATCTTATGAAGAAATTTCTCAAAGTAAAGAAAGATTTCATGTTATTTTTAATCAAACCTTTCAATTAATTGTCTTACTCGATAAAGACGGAAATCTTCTCGAAGCTAATCAAACCGGATTATCTTTTATTGGAGCTACAGAAAATATTTATTCAGGAATGCCTTTTTGGGAAACTCCTTGGTGGACATATTCAAAAGAACAGCAAGAACATTTAAAAAACGTTATTAATAAAGTTAAAAAAGGCGAATTTATCCGCTTTGAAGCTTATTATCCTTTAGAAAATGGTAAAGCATATGTTGATTTTTCCGTAAAGCCTTTATTTGATAAATCAGGAAATGTTATTCAAATGATTGCGGAAGGTAGAGATATTACCGACAGGAAAATTGCAGAAGCTCAACTTTCTCAAGCTCAAAAAATGGAAATGGTTGGAACTTTAGCCGGAGGATTAGCTCATGATTTTAATAATCTCCTTGCCGGGATTTTAGGCTCTGTTTCGATAATTAAAATGAAACGCAAATTGAAAAAAGAATTTTCAGCGAAAGAATTCGATAACTATATTGAAATTATTGAGAATTCCGGAGATAGAGCTGCAAATTTAGTCCAACAACTATTATCAATGTCTCGAAAGCAAGAGTTAGTTTTTACCAAAATGGATTTGAACTATTCTATCAAAAATATTATTAAAATCATCAAAGGCTCTTTAGACAAATCCGTTTCATTTAATTTTGAATTTGGAGAACCGGCTATTGTTAAAGCGGATCCGGTTCAAATGGAGCAAGTCTTTCTTAACCTTTGCGTAAACGCTGCTCACTCAATGACTATTATGCGTCCCAGAAATCAAAAATGGGGTGGCAAAGTTTTTATTCAAATAGACAAATATCGTCCTAATGAAAAATTTCTATCAGAACACAAAGAATTTATTGATGGTGATTACGTTAGAATTTCTATTAAAGATCAAGGTGTCGGAATTGATGAAAAATATATAGAGAAAATTTTTAATCCGTTTTTCACAACAAAAGAAAAAGGGAAAGGAACGGGTTTAGGATTAGCGATGGTTTATAGTATTATCAAACAACATTCCGGCTATATTTATGTTAATTCTCAAAAGGGGATTGGTTCCGAATTCCAAATTTATCTTCCGGCAGTTAAAGAAAAAGCTGAAATTATAGAAGTAGGAGAAAATGAGGATTTCGAACTTACAAAAGGAGAAGGATTAATTTTAATTGTTGATGATGAAGAAATATTGCGAATTACGGTGAAATCAATTTTGGAAGAAGTTGGCTATTCAACAATTATGGCGGTAAACGGGAAAGAAGCTATTCAAATATATGAAGAAAGAAAGAATGAAATTTCTTTAGTTTTATTGGATATGGTTATGCCAATAATGTCAGGGAAAGACACTTTTATTGAATTGAGAAGAATTAATCCAAATTGTAAAATAATTTTATCTTCAGGTTTCAAAAAAGATGAACGGGTGCAAGCAATAATTAATCTGGGTGTTAATGCATTTTTACAAAAGCCTTATGGATTTAAAGATTTAGTCAATTTGGTTCAAAAAGTCTTGACCTCTTAGAACTGATTTTTATAATTTGGAAATGTGATTGTTAAGTTAATAAAATCTGCCAATTAAGGCGGAGAAATAAAAAAGAGAGGTAATTATGAAAAAAAGAGTATTTATAGCAATGTTACTTATGGCTGTAATTGGAATTGCTTTTGCATCTCCAATCAAAATTGTAACATCGCCTTGGGAACCGTATGAATATAACGAAAACGGTCAATTAAAAGGAACAGATGTTGAAATTGTAAAAGAAGCTTTTAACAGAATGGGAGTTGCTGTAAAAATTGAAATGTATCCTTGGTCAAGATGTCTGAAAATGGTTAAAAGTGGAGAAGCAGAAGGGATTTTTACTTTGAGCATAAATCCAAAGAGAGAAGAATTCTTAATTTATCCCGAAGAAGGAATTAACTATAGCGAAAATGTTTTCTTCTTCAATAAGAAAAAACCTTTTGAATTTGACGGGACTTTGGAAAGTATTAAAGGAAGATTAGTTGGAACCACCAGAAATTATAATTATCGTGCTGATTTTATGGAATCAAATTTATTTAAAAAAGATGCAGCGGATTCCGATTTAGCGGGGATTAGAAAAATTGCCAATGGAAGAGATGATTTATTTATTTGTGATAAGTTGGTCGGAAGTTCTTTGGCAAGACGGGAAGGTGTTCTTTCCAAAATATCATTTATTAAAAAACCACTTTCAAAAATAAAAATGTTTTTAGCTTTTAGAAAAAACAATCCTAAAAATGTGCAACTTGCTAAAGATTTTGCGAAAGCTATCAAATCAATGAAAAAAGATGGTACTTATAAAAAAATCTTAGATAAATATCTCAAATAAACCTTTAGAGCCTCGTTAAGCGAGGCTTTTTTTATTCATAATTTTTTTCAAAACAATTAAAATTAATATCTTGCAGATAATTTTTTGTGAATTCTAAAAGTTTTGACTTTTGGTAAATTATATATTGGATTTGTTAAAAAGAAGAAAATGGTTATTATTTAAGATCTATTAATTAAAGTAGATAAAAAATAGAGGTAGTTATGGGAAAGAAACTATTTGTAACAATGTTGTTCATAATAGTAATTGCTATTGTTTCTGCAACTCCAATTAAAATTGTAACATCGCCTTGGGAACCGTATGAATATAACGACAACGGCCAATTGAAAGGGACAGATGTTGAAATTGTAAAAAGAGCTTTTAACAGGATGGGGATTGCTGTAAAAGTTGAAATGTACCCTTGGTCAAGATGTCTAAAAATGGTTAAAAGTGGAGAAGCAGAGGGGATTTTTACTATAAGTATAAATCCAAAGAGAGAAGAATTTTTACTTTATCCGGAAGAAGGAATTAACTATAGCGAAAATGTTTTCTTTTTCAATAAGAAAAAACCGTTTGGATTTGATGGAACTTTGGAAAGTCTTAAAGGGAGATTAATTGGGACAACTATGGATTATAATTATGGTTCTGATTTCCTGAAATCGAAATTATTTAGAAGAGATGAGGCTGCTACAGATTTATCAGGTATAAGGAAAATTGCTAATGGAAGAGATGATTTATTTATTTGTGATAAATTAGTTGGAATTTTTTTGGCGAAACGTGAAGGTGTCCTTTCAAAAATTTCTTATATAAAAAAACCACTTGCAATAAGAAAGATGTTTTTAGCTTTTAGAAAAAACAATCCTAAAAATGTTAGGCTTGCAAAAGATTTTTCAAAAGCTATCAAATCAATGAAAAAAGACGGAACTTATAAAAAAATCTTAGATAAATATCTCAAATAAACTTATGAGAGCCTCGTTAAGCGAGGCTTTTTTTATTCATAATTTTTTTCCAAAACAATTCAAATTAAAACCAAATAATTTTCAGACAATTTTAAAAATATATTTTATATAGAAATAAAGACTTGCAAGAAATGAGTTATTCCTAAAATTAGAAAAATAAATAAATTTTAAGAGGTAATACAAATGATAAAAATAGGAAAATGGAATAATCTGCAAATCACAAAAGAATTGACTTTTGGGATTTATCTGGATGGAGAGGAAAGTGGCGAGATTCTTCTTCCCAAAAAATATATTCAAAGTGATGTCCAAACAGGAGATTTTATCGATGTTTTTGTTTATTATGATTCGGAAGATAGAATAATAGCAACTACGCAAAAACCTTTTGCTCAAGTCGGAGAGTTCGCTTTTTTAAAGGTAGTTGATGTCAATTCAATGGGAGCATTTTTAGATTGGGGACTCCAAAAAGACCTTTTTGTTCCGTTTAGAGAACAGAAAGTTCAAATGACAAAAGGAAACTCTTACTTGGTTTATATCTATCAAGATGAAGTGAGTCAAAGAATTGTCGCTTCAGCAAGGATTAGTAAATATCTTAATGATGATGGCAATGATTACATTCAGGGAGATGAAGTAAATTTTATCGTCTATAAAGAAACAGAGATTGGCTATAAAATTCTTATTGAAAATAAATTTCTTGGAATGATATTTAAAAATGAAATTTTCGAAAAAATCCGACTTGGTCAAAAAATGAAAGGATTTGTAAAAGAAGTTCGACAAGATGATAAAATTGATGTTTCCTTAACAAATTTTGGATCGAATAGAATTGATTCTTCGAGTAAACAAATTTTGGATTTATTAAATAAACGAAATGGCAGTTTACCACTTTCAGATAAAAGTTCGCCGGAAATGATTTCTAAGTATCTGGGAATGAGTAAAAAAACATTTAAGAAATCTATTGGTAGTCTTTATAAAAACCATTTAATTACAATTAATAAAAGTGATATCAGATTGATAGAAAAGGAATAATGGAATTTAAGGAACGATTTTTATATCATATTTGGGATGGACAACATCTTAAAAAGAAATTAAAAACGATTTCCGGCGAAAAGATTGAAATAATTTTTCCCGGAAATTGGAATACGAATCGTGGTCCGGATTTTAAAAATGCAGTTTTAAAAATAAATAATGACGTCAAACACGGCGATGTAGAAATTCACCGAAAAAGTAATGATTGGAAAATTCATAAACACAATGAAGATCCTAATTTTAACTCGGTTATTTTGCATGTAGTTTATTTATTTAATGAAAAATCACCCTATACTATTAAAGAAGATTCTGAGAAAATTCCAATTTTTGAGATGAAATCTTCTCTTGATGAAAATATTAAGAAATTATTAGGAAAATATTCAAATGAAGATTTTGTCCCAAAAGCTGAAAAATGTTTTATTAAAGAAAATTATAGCGAAGATGAGCAGAAAAGCTATATTTATTCTTTGGGAATAAAGAGAATCGAGAGGCGTAAAAAACGACTGAATTCCGAGCTATTTTTTGTGGATTTTAATCAAATTATTTATTCCGGAATTTTTAGAGGATTAGGCTATTCTAAAAATAAATTCCAAATGGAGAATTTAAGTGAAGAGTTAAATTATCAAATGCTAAAAAAAATGTATGATGATAAAATTGAGCCAAACATTATTCTCTCAATCCTTTTATTTTCCTCTGATTTGATTAGAGAAAATTCAGCATTTTATAAAAAATATTATTGGCTTTATGAAAAATATCTTCAACAAAATATTTTTAAAAAGAAATTGGATATCAATTGGAATCTTTTTCGAATTAGACCGGCTAACCATCCTGTAAATAGAATTTTTAACATCTTCCCGTTCCTAATAAAAAGCTTTCAAACAAATCTGTTAAATGAAATTATTAATATATTCTCTTTTAGAAACGGTGTCTATAATGAAAAAATAGTTGAAGAAAGATGGTTCGATTTGTTTATAGTTAATCATAAAAATATAATCGGAAAAAGTCGCTTGAACGTTATTTTTTATAACATTATTTTGCCGACTATAAATTTGTTTTCAAAAAAAATGGGGTATAATTCGTTAACTAAATTTACAGATTTGCATATCCTAAATTTTAAGAAATTGCCCAGAAATAACATTTTAGAAATTATGGATAAATTCCTTCCTGAAAAATATAATTCTTCCAAATTAGAAATTTATAACCAGGGTCGAATTGCTTTATATTACGCATTTTGCCAATATCATCTTTGTGATTCTTGTAAAAATGAAATAAAAAAAATGTGTAATCAATAATTTTTATCAAATACCTAATTCATCCAAATTTAAGTTTTATCGTTGTAAACAAAATAATTTTTTTAATTACTTGACTGAAATAAATAAAAATACAAATTAATCATTAACGTGAAAATAAATAAGTTTGGTAAGGAGTTTATTTGATGATAAAAGTAATGATTGTTGACGATACTATTATTTATAGAAAAATATTAAAAGATGTTTTGCTTACTATTGAAGATACCGAAGTAATTGCTACTGCCCCAAATGGGAAAATAGCCTTAAAAAAAATTGAGACAAATAAACCTGACCTGATTCTTCTTGATGTAGAAATGCCCGTAATGGATGGTCTGGAAACTTTAATCGAAATAAAAAAACGTTATCCTGAAATTGGGGTAATTATGGTGAGTGGAATCAATGAGCGTCAGGCTAATATAACTCTGAAAGCCTTGGAAAATGGTGCTGTTGATTTTGTTGCAAAACCAATTGGGAATAAATTAGCGGAAAACGTCGCTTATCTAACTGATAATCTAACTCCGATTATCAAAATGTTTCAGTCTAAAAAAGATAGAAAAACTAGGATAACTAAAAGGATAATTCCGCACAGAACAGCAAAAGATGTTACGTCAAAACCTGCAACTCCCGGTATTTTAAACAAAACTCGCGTTCCTGTAAAATTTGACGTTCTTGTTGTTGGAGTTTCTACAGGTGGTCCGAATGCTTTAGCGGAATTTATCCCGCGTCTTCCTAAAAAACTGGGTGTTCCTGTATTGTTAGTTCAACATATGCCACCCATGTTTACTAAATCCTTAGCAAATCATTTGAATGCAAAATCAGCTATTGAAGTTGTTGAAGCATCTGATAGTGAAAGCATATTGCCCGATAAAGTATATATTGCTCCCGGCGGAAAACATATGGTTCTGCGGGTTGATCAAAAAACAAAAAAGCCAATTATCGGGATTATTGACACTCCACCGGTAAATTCTTGCAAGCCGTCCGTTGATGTCTTATTTCAATCGATATCACAGTATTATAAAGGAAATATTTTATCTTTAATAATGACCGGAATGGGAAGCGATGGTAAAAACGGGGTGAAAAAGTTAAAACGTATAGGTTGTTATAGTGTAGCGCAATCAGAAAAATCTTGCGTCGTTTATGGAATGCCAAGAGCTGTTGTTGATGAAAATTTGGCTGATGAAGTTGTGGATCTAAAAAATTTAGCGAGCAGAATTTCAGAGCTAATTACAAAAGTAAAACATTAACGGAGATATAATGTTATCATCCAAAATTGCTATCAATCACGAAGAATTTGAATTATTAAGAGAGTACATTCAACGCGAATGCGGTATTGTTGTTGGAGATGAAAAAGTATATCTGATTGAAAGTCGTTTGGCAAGATTAGTTGTAGAAACTAAAAGTAAAAACTTCAAAGAATTCTATTTGAAAGCCAAATCAGATATTTCAAAGAAAATTAGAAATAAAATCATTGATGCAATGACAACAAATGAAACACTTTGGTTTAGAGATGCAAAGCCTTGGACGGCAATCAAAGAAGTTATTATCCCAAAATTTATTAAAGACTTAAAATCCGGAAAGAAACGAACCATCAATATTTGGTCGGCAGCTTCTTCAACCGGACAAGAACCGTATTCGTTCGCAATGCTGGTTTTAGAAGCTATCAAAAGGGAACCGCGTATCAGAAAAGAACAATTTAAAATATTAGCTACGGATATTTCTCCGAGTGCCTTATTTATGGCTATTTCGGGAAGATATAATACGATTGCAATGTCTCGCGGAATGATACCTCAATTCAGAGATAAATATTTTGTTAAAAATGGTCAGGTAAGTGTAATTTCAGATGAGGTAAAATCAATGGTAACCTTTAAGAAATTTAATCTTCAACGTCCTTTTACCAAAATTCCGCAAAGTGACCTGATTTTTTGCAGAAATGTAGCAATATATTTCTCAGCGGATTTCAAGAAAGAATTATTTAAAAAAATACACCAGAAATTAAATAAAGATGGATATTTTATGTTAGGTTCAACTGAGAGTTTAATTGGATATTCTTCAGATTTTAATAAATTTGAATACAAGAAAGCTATTTATTATCAGCCAAAATAAGGGGCACGAGTGATGAAAATATTAACTGTAGATGATTCAAGAATGATAAGAGTGATAATTAAAAATACAATTAAATCTTTAGGATTTGATGTTGTTGAAGCAGCTAATGCAGATATTGCATTGGAAGTTATTGAAGAAAATCAAGATATAAATCTTATTCTTTTGGATTGGAATATGCCGGGAATGAATGGCTATGAATTATTAAAAATTCTCAAAAAAGATGAAAGATTTAAAAATATTCCGGTTATGATGGTTACAACGGAAGGTGAAAGGAAAAACGTTGTTAAAGCAATTCAAGCCGGAGCTGAAAACTATCTTACAAAACCATTTACTCCTGAAGATTTATCAACAAAAGTTGTAGAATGTTTAGGGTTGGCAAGTTTTGAAGAAGAAAATTTGGATATGGATTTGGACGATTTGGAATTATAAATATGTTTAGAAATAAGATAATCAACGAAATAAAAAACATTAAAGATATTCCCACAATGTTTCGAGTTGCTCTTGAAATTGAGCGATTAGCTCAAGATATTAATAGTTCTGCTTCTCAAATAGGACAAATAATAAAATTAGATCCGGCTCTGACTGCAAAAGTTTTAGCTGTTGCAAATTCAGCAGCGTATGCTTCAACTCATAGAATAAGCGATCTCAATCAAGTTATTTCAAGACTTGGTTTTCCAACGATTAGGAAAATAGCTCTTTCGATTGCCGTGATGAATACTTTTAAAAGCAAATACATTGATTATGATAAATTCTGGATTCACTCTATTACAGTAGGTTATACGGCGATGTATATTCATAAATTGGCAAATCCTATGAAAAAGAATGAGGAAGTTTATACGGCCGGTATTCTTCATGATATTGGGATTCTTATTTTAGATCAATATTTCCCTGATTTATATCGAAAAGTTTTTGATATTGCTTCAAAGAAAAAAGCGGATCTGCAATTTGTTGAGCAAAAAATATTGGGAATTGATCATGCAGAAGTTGGACAGATTTTATTCGAAAACTGGAAATTACCGGAAAAAATTATTGAAGTTATCAGATATCATCATTCTCCTCAAAAAAGCACAAAAGAATTATATAATACTCGCATTGTTTATCTGGCGAATTTTATTTGTAATAATAGAGGAATAGATAACGGAACCGGTTTTTTCCCCGAAAGTTTTTATGATGATATTTGGGAAGATTTAAATCTACCAATTGATGAAATTCAAAACATTATTGATGATGTAGAAAAAGATACAAATTTAGCAAAAGACTTATTAAAATTAGGAGGTTTGTAGTGCTTACACTATTATTTATAAATCCAAAAAGAGTTAAGTTTCCTAAACTCAACGATGTTGATGAATTTATAATTTCTGAATGCGATAACATAGATACTGTGAATATTACGAGTTTTGACGCCATTTTAATGACAGAATCTATAGAAAAAGAACAGCTCAAAGAATTAAAAAGAAAAACTAATTTTAGATTTATACCGTTTATTTTAATGAAACAAGATAAAACTGAAAAAAATAGTGGTGAGATTAAATTTAATTTAATTACTAAATTTCCTAATAATGAAAATGAACTATTCCCGATTCTTAATAAAATAAAAAAAATCATTGAAGTTGCCAATAACTTTAATTATAAGGCGATTGAACCATTTAAAGAAACAATTCCGGAAGTTTTTTCGACTATGGCATTTTTGGAAGCTAATTTAGTTGAATCTTATATTGATTCAAACAATTCTATTTATGATGAAATTTCGGCCAGTCTATCTCTTACCGGTTCAAGGCGAGGGATTTTAGTGATCACTTTTTCAGAAAAATTGGCTAGAAAGATGATTGCCAGGTTTATTGCGGTGGAAGAAGACGGGTTGACCAAAAGCGAAGTTTATGATGGTGCCGGTGAGATAATAAACATAATTGCCGGGAATGCTAAAGCTAGAATGAATGATTTAAAAGACCATTTTGATCTTTCGGCTCCATTTGTCGTTTCAGGGAAAGATCATAGTATTTATATTCAGAATGATTTACCATGCGTAACCATGGTGTATAACATAGAAGGTGAATATTTTGCTTTTAAATTATTTTTAATGTCGCTAAAAAGTAAAAAGTAAGTTTTGTTGCTTAATGGAAAAATTAATCAAAATTGTTATCTAACGATGGTAACAATTTACAAGTTACGGAGTGAGTTATGAAAAAAGTATTTTTAATTGCAATAACATTAGTTGCGGTAGCATTGTTATTTACCGGCTGTGGAAAAACACAAGCAAATGGAACAAAGGTAAAATATGTTACTATTGGAACCGGTGGAGTTACCGGAGTTTATTATCCAACCGGTGGAGCTATCAGTAGGATGGTAAATAAAAAATCAAGTGAATACGGAATTAAGGCAACAGTGGAATCAACAGCAGGCTCCGTTTATAATATAAACGGTGTTTTAAGTGGAGAATTGGATTTTGGCATTGCTCAATCTGATCGTCAATATCTTGCTTATAACGGTAAATCAAAAGAATGGACAACTCCACAAACTGAGTTAAGATCTGTTTTTTCTATTCACCCTGAATCAATTACTTTGATTGCAACTGAAAAAAGTGGAATCAAAACAATTAAAGATATTAAAGGAAAACATATCAATTTAGGTCCTGCCGGATCAGGAAATTTAGTTAATGCAATGGATATTATTAAAGCTATGGGATGGAAAGAAGGCGATGTTAAGGCAGAACATATCAAACCGGTTGAATCTCCGGGCTTAATTCAAGACGGTAGAATTGATGGATTTTTCTACACTGTTGGTCATCCTAACGGAAACATTAAAGAAGCTTGTGCCGGAAGAATCAAAGTAAGATTGGTTGACATTGTTGGTCCACAAATTGATGAATTACTTTCGACACATCCGTATTATGCTAAAACTATCATTCCTCACGAATTTTATCCTACTTCAACAAATGACAAAGACACTCAAACAATTGGTGTGAAAGCAACATTAGTAACATCGACAAAAGTTTCTGAAGATGTTGTTTACGCAATTACAAAAGAAGTTTTTGATAACTTTGAGACTTTTAAAACATTACATCCGGCCTATAAAGTTTTAACAAAACAAAATATGTTAGAAGGCCTTTCAGCTCCAATTCACAAAGGAGCTTTGAAATATTATAAAGAATCCGGTTTGATTAAATATATTAAACCTTCTTTGATTTTACCATAGTAATTAATTTTAATTACCTAAAAGGAGGAGTAATATCCTCCTTTTGTTTTAATTAAAATCAAATTCAAAAGAAGGAGTAATTATGAATGATAAAATTAAATTTGATGAAGAAATGAGTGAAATCATTAAGATAGATGAAGGTGAAATAAGAAAAGACAGAGCATTCGACAAGTTTATTGTTTCTGCTTTGCTTATTGGCTGGTCAATATTTCAAATGCTCCTGCCGACTGTTTTAATGTTGGATTCAATTGCTGTTAGAGCAATTCATTTAGCTTTTGCGATTTCAATTATATTTTTAACAATTCCGATGTTCAAAAAAAGAAAATGTAAGGTAAAGGCGTTATCCGAAAAAGGACATGTCCCGATTATTGATTATATTTTGGCAATTGTATCAGTACTTGCGGTTCTCTATATAATTATAGATTATTCAGGGATTATTGGAAGAGCCGGAAGACCGTTAAGTAGAGATTTGGTGATTAGCTTTTTGACAATAGTTTTAGTGATAGAAGCATCTCGAAGAGTAATTGGTCCTGCTTTAGGAATTATAGCTTTAGCATTTTCAGCCTATGCATTTTTAGGACCATATATGCCGGAGTTTATCGCTTTTAAAGGCATTTCGCTTTCTAAATATGTAACTCAATTGGTTCTTTCTACGGAAGGAATTTATGGAATTCCTCTTGATGTTTCAGCTCAAACAGTATTTCTATTCGTGCTTTTGGGTGCGATTCTCGATAAAGTTGGGGCAGGAACTTTCTTTAATGATTTAGCTATTTCATTATTGGGAAGATTTAAAGGCGGTCCGGCAAAAGCATCTGTTGTTTCCAGTGGATTTACAGGATTATTTTCCGGTTCTAGTATTGCTAATGTTGTTACAACCGGAGTTTTCACAATTCCCTTGATGAAGAAAGTCGGGTATCCTTCTAAAATTGCGGCTGCCACAGAAGTTGCTGCTAGTACAAATGGACAATTAATGCCACCAATTATGGGTGCGGCAGCATTTATCATTGCTGAATACTTAGCGATTCCCTATATAGATGTTATTAAAGCTGCAGCTATTCCTGCCTTTGTTTCTTATTTTGCGTTATTTTATATTACTCATTTAGAGGCATCGAGATTAAATATGTCAGGATTATCTAAAGAAGATGTTCCCAATTTTTGGGAAGTTCTAAAGAAAGGATATTATTTCCTGATTCCCCTAATAATTCTAATGTATCAATTGATGGTTTTAAGATATTCCCCAAAATTAGGTGCTTTTTATGCAATCTTAATCACTATTGGGATATTGCTAATTAGAGAAATTTATACTAAGAAAAATATTACTAAAGCTTTTATTTCAGCAATTAAAATTACCGGTAGAGGATTTGAAGCAGGGGCGAGAAATATGCTTGCAGTTGCTTTAGCTACAGCTACTGCCGGAATCGTTGTTGGTATTGTAAATATGGGTATTGGTAGTATGATTGTACAGATTGTAGAAGTTTTATCAATGGGTAATATCTTCTTATTGTTATTCATTACAGCTATTGCAAGTTTAATCCTGGGAATGGGACTTCCAACAACAGCGACTTACATTGTTATGGCTTCGATTACTGTACCTGTTATTGTTAATCTAAGTGCTAAAATGGGTGGAAATCCTATACCTGCAATTGCGGCACATTTATTCTGTTTCTATTTTGGGATATTGGCTGATGATACGCCACCGGTTGGGTTAGCCGCTTATACTGCGGCGGCAATAGCGAAATCTGATCCGATTGAAACAGGTATTCAAGGATTTATTTATGATTTGAGAACGGCTGCAATTCCATTTATGTTTGTATTCAATCCGGAATTAGTTCTGGTTGGTGTAACATCATTCTGGCAAGCAATGTTAATTTTTACCATGGCTGTTTTTGGTGCTTTCACTTTCACAAACTCTACTCAGGGTTGGTTTTTGGTAAAAAATAAATGGTGGGAAGCTCCGATATTTTTGGCAATTTCGATAATGTTTTTCTATCCTGCCATAATCACACGAATTTTTGATTTAGACTATTCATTACGATATTATATGTATCTTATTCCGATAATTCTTTATGTGCTAATGTATTTTAGCCAAAAAATAAGAGTAAAAAGAAAATTAGCTATCTCATAAGATGAAAAAATTTCAGATTATTTCTGAACTTGTTCCGTCCGGAGATCAGCCTCAAGCAATTTCTGAATTAGTAGATGGAGTTAAATCCAACGAAAAATATCAGATTTTGCTTGGGGTTACCGGTTCGGGAAAGACTTTCACAATTGCCAATGTTATTGAAAAAGTTAATAAACCTACAATAATAATTTCACACAATAAAACTCTTGCTGCTCAACTTTACGGAGAATTCAAACAACTTTTTCCTAATAATGCTGTTGAATATTTTATCAGTTATTATGATTATTACCAACCGGAAGCATATCTGCCCGGAAAAGATATCTATATTGAAAAAGATTCTGATATTAATGATCAGATTGAAAAACTGAGATTACGTTCGACAATGTCTTTAGCCGAGAGAAAAGATGTTATAATTGTTGCCAGTGTTTCCAGCATTTACGGATTAGGAATTCCTGAAGAATATCGAGAAGCAATGATAAAAATAAAATGTGGTGAAATTATTGATAGAGATGATTTTTTACGGCAATTAGTCAATATTCATTATGGAAGAAATGACGTGGCGTTTGAAAGAGGATGTTTTAGGGTAAAAGGTGATACTGTTGATGTTTATCCTGCTTATCTTGAAAATTCCATTAGAATTGAATTTTTCGGAGACGAAGTTGAAAAAATTTATCGCTTAAATCCCATTGATAATCATATTCTTGAGGAAGTTGAGGAATATTCTATTTTTCCCGCCAGGCATTTTATTATGTCTGAAGGAAGGTTAGAAAAGGCTTTGATTTCTATAGAAAATGAAATGAATGAACAAATTAAATATTTTCTTGATAATAACAAATTTGTAGAAGCTCAAAGAATTGAACAGCGAACAAAGTATGATATGGAAATGCTGAAAGAATTGGGATATTGTTCCGGGATTGAAAATTACTCCAGACATTTTAGTGGAGCAAAACCCGGCGAACCTCCATTTTGTCTTTTGGATTATTTTCCTAAAGATTTTTTAATGGTAATTGACGAATCTCACGTAACTCTACCTCAAATCAAAGCAATGTACGGCGGAGATTATTCTCGGAAAAAAAATCTTGTAGAATATGGTTTTAGATTGCCTTCCGCTTTTGATAATCGTCCCTTAAAATTTGAAGAATTCCTAAATAAAATTAATAAAGCTATTTTTGTTTCGGCAACACCTGCCGATTTTGAAATGAATCTCACTCAAGGAGTTTTTGTCGAACAAGTTATCAGACCAACCGGATTGTTAGATCCTGAAATTGAGATTCGTCCGATTAATACTCAAATTGATGATCTATTGGAGCAAATTAGAATTCGAACTGAAAAAAATGAGAAAGTCTTAGTTACTACTTTGACAAAGAGAATGTCGGAAGATTTAACGGAATATTTAGTGAAAGCCGGAGTTAAAGCTCGCTATCTTCATTCTGAAATAAATTCAATTGAACGAACTCAAATTATTCGCGATTTACGTCTCGGAGAGTTTGACGTTTTAATCGGAATTAACCTTCTCCGAGAAGGTTTGGATTTACCGGAAGTTTCTTTAGTAGCAATATTGGATGCTGACAAAGCCGGATTTTTAAGGTCGGAAAGATCCTTAATTCAAACTTCCGGGAGAGCGGCGAGAAATTCAGCAGGGAAAGTTATTTTTTATGCCGATGTTCAAACAGACGCTATTAAAAATACGATTAGAGAAACAAATCGAAGACGTGCCAAACAAATAAAATATAATGAAGAAAACGGTATCATTCCTAAGACGATAATTAAGTCAAAAGAAGAAATTATGCTCTCTACAAAAGTTGCAGAAGGATATGCAAAATATAATACCAAGAAAAATGAAAAAGCAGAATTCAAAAAATATCTTGATTTAGATAACGTTGATACAATTATTGACCTCTTAAAAAATGAAATGGAAAAATTAGCTAAAGAATTGAAATTTGAAGAAGCTGCCGAAGTTAGAGATCGGATTTCAGAATTAGAAAAAATTGCTAAAATAGGGGAGAAATAAAGATGTCTATAATTGATAAATTAAGTGAATCTGAAAAAACTTTAAAAGTATATTCCGTCGATAATAACGGGAAACAATTTATTGTTTATGAAGTAAGATTCAGTAATAACAAAGGTATCGCGAAATCAAGTTTGGAATTTATAAAGAAAGACTTTGTTAAGTATAAAAATGTTGTAATAATTTTTAATGCAAAATATATTGATTCTTCAACCACTTTTGCAAAATCTTTATATACGGATTTAAAAGAATATCGAAACGTATTCTTCGATAAAAGAGTTTATAAATTTGCTGTGATTGTTAAAGGATTTGTTAAACATAGAATGGTTATCGGAGCTTTTGACCTTTTATTTCAAGATAGCAAAGAAAGTATAAAAAAATTTAATTATTTTTCAAATCAAAAAAAAGATGATATTCTGAAATGGTTATTAACTTAAAAAAATACTATTTAGAACCATTTTAATTCCTCAAATAATTATTTTATAATTGAGAATTATACGAATCTAAGAAAATTAAAAATCTATTTAAAATCTAGGGTTGACAAAGAATAAAAATAAAATTGTTTTGCTCAATGATTAAAGTATAAAACAAATGGAGAAGTAAATGAAAAAACAAAATATAATAATAACAATTTTATTGTTGATTGTTGGAATGTTAAACGCAAACTCAATTTTTTCCTTTTATGGATTTCCAAATGAGCAAAAAAGTTTGGATACCTATAGTTTAGGAATGGGAGAAACCGGTTGCTCCGACTTATTTAGAGCAAGCACATCGTTAATGAACCCCTCACTCGCAGTAACAATTAATAACGTTAATTATGCAACTGCCATAAAAGCCGGTTATGTGAAATATGAAGATAATCTCAACAATTCTTTTTGGGATAATACCTCTTATATGCCATATTTTAATGTCATTCTTCCATTATATAAAAATCATAGACTTGGATTTAATTTCTCATCGTATTTAACTGCAAATATCGACCAGAAATCAGATTTAATGACGGTTGATGATTTGAGCTATTATGAAAATCATAAACTTCATTCCGAGATTTATAATACGGAAGTTTTCTATGCTTTTAAAAATAAAATCGTAAATATTGGAATCTCAGGAAAATATTATTTCGGAAATAGAGTGGAATATTGGTCTCAAGATTTTCAAGATGACAGTCTTTTTAACGCTGCTTACGAAAATAACCAGACTTACAAAAATCCCGGGTTTTCTCTTGGATTAAGTAAAAAAATAAACAATTTTTCTTTTGGATTAGTCTATATTAATAAAACAAAATTAACAGGTGATAAGAAATACACTACTATTCATAATGATTTCACAACTGTTTCAAAAGGATATACAATCCCGCAAGAAATTGATTTTGGAACTACTTGGAAAATGACTAATACAATCAAATATTCTTTGGATATGAATTATGAGAGATGGGAACAAACTTCTGATGATTACCGAAATACTTTGAAAATCGGTGGCGGTTTTGCTTATGATCCTTTGTGGGGTTATGGTAAATGGTATCAAAGAATTCCAGTCAGAGCCGGTGCTTATTTTCGCCAACTTCCTTTTCAATCTCAAAATAATGATGTTGACGAAATCGGGTTAACTCTTGGCTTAAGTGTACCTTTAAAAACTCCTGATAAAAAAATTAACATTGCTTTTAAAGCTAGTAAACGCGGGGATAGTTCTCATAATCAATATCAAGAAAGTTCTTATTTCATTTCAATCGGATTTTCAGGATTTGATGTTTTTAAAAGTAGAGTTAAGAAAACAGGTGTGCGTGAGATTCCGATTCCTGATAAAAGTGGGGTTCAATGATTTTAGAATGGAATTATGAAGGTAATGCCGAATTAAATTGTATCGAGCAATTTAAAAAAAATCGAAATTTTGCTGATGATTTTTTCTCACCTACATTAGATTTATTACCTGATGAATATTTGATGAAAGATATCGAAAAAGCAGCAAATAGAATAATTAAGGCAATACGAGATAAAAAAAGAATCATTATTTTTGGTCATGACGATTTGGACGGAATTTCCAGTTCATATATCTTATATGATTTTTTGGAAAAAATGGGCTCGCAATATCATTACTATTATATCCCAAACAGATTTAAAGATAATCACGGTTTACAACAGAATTTTATCGATTTAGTTGTTGAAAAAAAAATAGATTTGGTTATTACGGTTGACGGTGGAAGTTCATCTTTCGACGCTGTTGAAAAGTTGAATGAATTGGGCGTGGATGTCATAATAACTGATCATCATATTGTTCCTGAAAAACTTCCCAATGCTTTTGCCATAGTTAATCCTAAACAAAAAGATTGTTCTTATCCGTTTGATATGTTAGCCGGTGTTGGCGTAATTTTTATGGTTATAAAAGTTATGTGTAAAATCCTAAATATTGAGATGCAGAAAGCTTATATTTTATGGGCAGCTGTCGGTTCTTGGGCTGATAAAGTTCCTCTGAATGGAGTTAATAGGATTTTAGTTAGAAATGCTCTGGACAATTGGTTGGAATATGAAGATGAATCAATGGAATTTTTTCATTACTATTACTCGATAAATAAATCTCTTTTTTCTAAATTTAATTTTATGGCTTTTCTTACCAGGATTTTATCAAATGGAAGATCAGATAAAGGTATTCATTATGCAATGGAACTTTTAATATCGAAAATAAATAAAAAGAAATTTTATGATATCTTAATGAAGGAAAAAATAGAAAATGAAAAAAAAATTGAAGAAGTCATTAAATTTTGTAACAAGATTTCGGTTGATAAAAGTCAAAATTATTTTATTTACTATGATGAAAATGACGAGTTTCAATACAATTTAATCGGTTTAATTGCCTCCATTATTTCATCAAAATATAGAATCCCTGTCTTAATTTTCAAAAAGAAAAAAGATCAATTACTTTGTGAAGGAAGATGTACGGATGGATTTAATCTCGTTGAGTCTTTTGAATATTGTAAAGACGACCTTATCCAATTCGGTGGACATTTTAAAGCAGCGGGATTTGTTGCCGATATAAATAAAATTGATGATATTGCCAGTAAATTCCGGTCTTTCGTAGAATTGAAAAAAGAAAATATCTTAAAAAATAAAAAAATTAATGTTGATATAGTTTTGGAAAATATCCAAGAATTAGGTAATTGCATTTATCTTTTTTCTGACTTTATTCCTTTTGGAATTGGAAATCCCGAACCGAAAATTTTGGTTAAATCCTGTTTGTTTTCGGAACTTTCAAATTTGCCTAAAATAAATATTTCCGGTAATAATGATATATGTTTGACTAAAAAATATGATTTTCTTTTGTCATTCTCAAATAAAAATATGTTAAATATTGTAGATTACAGAATTAATGAATGAGGTAATAATGACGATAAATCCATATCTTTGTGATGTTTGTGGAACTTGTGTATCTGTTTGCCCTGTTGACGCAATTGTGGTTGAAGAAAATAGGGTTGTTCTTGATAATGAAAAATGTATTCGCTGTAGAAAATGCGTAATTGTCTGTCCGGTAAAAGCAATTTCGGAGAAAAATTAATGAGTATTATAAAAGATTATTATGATGTAATTGTGATTGGTGCCGGTCCGGCGGGAAGCGTTTCTGCCAGATTTGCCGCTGAAAATGGAGCTTCAACTTTGTTGCTGGAAAGAGATCAAGGTCCTGGAAATCCCGTAAGATGTGCGGAAGGTGTTTCTCATAATGGGATTGTTCCGTTTATCGAAATTGATCCCAAATGGATTTCTACTAAAATTGAACAAGCTCGTCTATATTCCCCAAATGGCGATTATCTGGATATGTTTCAAAACGGAACCGGTTATGTTTTAGACCGAACTTTGTTTGATCCGGCTTTAGCAAATCTTGCCTGTCAAAAAGGTGCTCAACTTCTCACAAAAGCTGATGCAATTGGATTAATTTATGATAATGATAAAATTTCAGGCGTAAAATTTAGATATTTTGATAAAATTTATGATGTTAAATGTAAAATAGTTATTGGTGCAGATGGTATAGAATCTCGGGTTGGAAGATGGGCTGGAATTGATACGGTTTTGGATTTAAAGGATTTGGATACTTGTGTTCAATATACTTTAACGGGACTTGATATTTCCTCTCTTCGAGTAGATTTTTTCTTTGGAAGAGAAGTTGCTCCCGGAGGATATATCTGGATTTTTCCTAAATCAAAAGATACTGCAAATGTTGGAATAGGAATTGCCGGTGATTTGGTAACCGATAAATCTCCTAAAGAATATTTGGATGAATTTATTGAAAAAAAATTTCCTAATGCTTCCGTTTTGAGATCTGTTTGTGGTGGCGTTCCAACTGCGAAAATGCTTAAAAACCCAATTACCGATAACCTTATTTTGGTCGGAGATGCTGCTCATCAAGTAAACCCGATTACCGGCGGGGGGATTGTCCAAGTTATGATTGCGGGACAATTTGCCGGAGAAACTGCTGCGGAAGCAATTAAAGCCAATAATTACAGTGAAAAATTCTTGAGAAAATACATCAAAAAATGGAATAACAGATTAGGTGCAAATCAAAGTTTTATGTATTCTGTTAAAGAAAAATTTATGAGAATGGATAATGAGCGATTCAATAATTTAGTTAAAATATGCTCAGCAATCCCTTCTGAAAAATTAACCTTGAAAGAATTTTTTAAAACGATTGTTAAAGGTGACCCGATGATGATTTTACAATTAGCCAAAGCTTTTGTTACTTCAAAATTAAAATAGTATGAGTAAAACAAACGAATTATACCGAAAATCAATTCATATCAGTTCTTTGCTGATTCCATTTTCCTATAGATATTTATTTGGATATGATAAGAAAATAATGCTTTCAATTCTATTGCCTTTGACTATTATCTCAATTTTAGTTGAGATTTTTAGACTTGAACATAAAACATTTAAGCGAATTTTTCATCAAGTTTTTGGAATAATGTTAAGAAAGCATGAGTTAAAAGAACTAACCGGAGCATCTTTTCTATTAACTTCTTCTATCATTGTTATCTCCTTATTTCCTAAAGATGTAGCGTTTTGTTCATTAGCCTTTTTAGCAATTGGTGATACTTTTGCAGCTTTGATCGGTATTCCTTTTGGAAAAAGAAAAATTAAAGGTTATAAGAAAAGTATTGAAGGAAGTTTGGCCTGTTTCGTAACGACCTTTGTTTTTGCATTATTTTATATTTCGCCATTTGTGGCATTTATTGGAGCGATTTCAGCAACTTTGGCTGAATTATCCAAAATTCCTGTTGATGATAACATTAAAATACCGCTCTTCTCTTCATTGGGAATGAGTATAGCTCTTCTTTTTGTATAGGTGATAAAATGAAAATTTCTTTTGTGATTCCGGTTTTTAATGAAGAAAACAGCTTGGCAATTCTTCATAAAGAAATTCTTGAAAATATTAATAGCTATTCTTATGAAATAATTTTTATTGATGACGGAAGCACTGATAAAAGTTACGAAATTATTAAAGATATCTCAAGGAAAGATAAGAATGTAAAAGCGATTAAATTCCGGAGAAATTTTGGGAAAGCTGACGCTCTTCAAGCAGGATTCTCATACGTAACCGGCGATGTTGTTTTTACAATGGATGCAGATCTTCAAGATAATCCCATTGAAATTCCTCGATTTATTAACGAAATAATAAATGGATATGATTTGGTTTCAGGCTGGAAAAAGAAAAGGCACGACCCTTTATCAAAAAAAATTCCTTCGAAAATTTTCAACTTTATCACTTCAAAGGCTGTTGGATTAAAACTAAAAGATTTTAATTGCGGTTTTAAAGCTTATAAAGCTCAGGTAGTGAAAGAATTAGATATTTATGGAGATATGCACAGATATATTCCGGCACTTGCTTTTGCGAAAGGCTTTAAAATTAAAGAAATTGTTGTAGAACATCGTGAGCGGAAATTTGGAAAATCAAAATACGGAATTGAAAGATATTTAAGAGGTTTTTTTGACTTACTTACCGTGAAGTTAATTACCGGATTTACTCGAAGTCCATTGTATCTTTTTGGAAAAATAGGTTTGTTTTTTGGCGGGATTGGTTTTGTAATTACGTCTTACCTTTCTTATTTAAAAATCTTTGAAAATGCTAGTTTGAGTAATAGACCAATGCTTTCGTTAGGAGTTTTATTGATTTTAGCCGGCTTACAATTTTTTTCAATTGGATTAATTGGCGAATTATTAGTTAACCAAACCAGAAAACACAATAAACAAACAAATGTATCTATTGAAGATAAAATAAACATTTAAACTTTTTATCGGTTTCATAAAATTTAAAGCAGCGATTTCTTGACTATTTTTCAGCTCTTGATTTTTTAAAAAAAAATGGAGAAATGTATGAACGTAGATTTAATAATTAAAAATGCTTCCCAACTTTTGACTTTAAAAGGCAAAAATCATCCCAGAAGCGGTCAAAGTGAAATGAATGATTTAGCAATTATTGAAAACGGCGCAGTGGCAATTCTAAATAAAAAGATTGTTGATGTTGATTCTTCCGAAAATATCTTAAAAAAATATTCTTCTGATAATGTAATTGATGCCACCGGTAAAGTTGTTATGCCCGGATTTATCGATCCTCACACTCACCCTGTATTTTTTGATACGCGAGAAAATGAATTCGAATGGAGAATTAAAGGACGCTCTTATATCGAAATTTCCCAAAATGGCGGCGGAATTCGTCATAGCATAAAAGGTGTTAGAAAAGCTTCCGAACAAACTCTTTATGATTTATCTAAAAAAAGAATTTCCAATATGATTAAAAACGGGACCACAACTTTAGAAGCGAAAAGCGGTTATGGATTATCAACCGAAAGTGAATTAAAAATGCTCAAAGTAATCCAAAAATTAAATGAAAATCTTCCTATTGATATCATTCCTACTTTTCTGGGAGCTCATGAATTTCCGGAAGAATATAAAGATAATCATAGAGCATATTTGGATATTTTAGAAAAGGAAATGCTTCCGAAAGTTAAGGAAAAGAATTTGGCGAAATATGTAGATATTTTTACTGAAGAACACGTTTTTTCTATTGAGGAATCACGAGAATATTTGAAAATTGCTCAAGAAATGGGATTTAAAATCAGAATGCATGCTGATGAAATTAAACCGATTGGCGGAGCAGAATTGGCTGGAGAATTAGGAGCAATTTCCGCTGATCATCTCGGAGCTGCTTCAGATTTCGGGATTAAAGCGATGAAAGAAAATAATGTTATTGCAACACTTTTGCCCGGAACAATTTTTAGTTTAGGAATGAAATCTTATGCAAGAGCCAGAAAAATGATTGAAGAAGGATTGCCAATTGCTTTGGCTACAGACTATAATCCCGGAAGTTGTAATTGCGATAATATGCAAATGGTAATTACAATTGCGACTTTACAAATGAAAATGTCGGTGGCAGAAGCGATTATTGCCTCAACAATAAATGCTGCTTGTGCTTTGGAAATAGAAAACGAAAGAGGTAGTTTGGGAAAAAATAAATTCGCCGATATTTTAATAATGGATATGCCTTCCTACCAATTTTTGCCTTATCATTTTGGTTCAAACAACGTTGAGAAAGTTATAAAAAACGGGAAAGTTATATATGAACAGAACGATTTAGTTTTTAAACAATAATAATCCGGGGTAAAAATGGATAGAGTTATTTATGAAAAAGTTGAAATTCCTTTAAACGCCAAATCTGCTTTTGAATGGTTTGTTTTAGAAAATAAAATCACAACCTGGCTTTGTGAAAAAGCAACTATCGAGACTAAAAAAGGCGGAAAATACGAACTGTATTGGGATTCCAAAAATGTTAAACACAATAACACTGTTGGTTGTAAAATTAATGTTTACGATTATGGAAAAGTTTTGGGATTTAATTGGAAGGGTTCAAAGGAATTTAATGACATTATGAATTATATTCAGCCATTAACTCAGGTAACAATTTTCTTTAATTCTTTGGATGAAAACAAAACGGAAATCATACTTATTCACAGTGGCTGGAAAAATTCAGAAAAATGGAATAAAGCTTTTGAATGGTTTCAACTTGCTTGGAGAGAAGCATTTATGCAATTAATTGCCGTTATTCAAACAAAAGAAAAACAAAAATTTTGGTAAGTTATCCACGAGCTATACACATCATTGTTTATAACCGTGGATAACCCGGAATTTATTTCATCATCATAAAAATAACATATCCGTAATGTGCAAATACACCGGCAAATATACCTCCAATTGTATGGGAGATTATCGCTTTTGAAATCAATTCTCGGTGTTTTAAAGAATCTAACATTGCGGTATGAGTACTTAAAAATCCACTCCAGCACATTCCCATAGCAGTAAAAACAGCGATGTCATTTGCCCCGATAATTCCTCTCTCTAAAAATTTAGGAATTAATGATAAAGCAGCACCAACCGCTCCAAGAGATGTTATCGGAAACGCCACAGCTTCAGGAGAACGAAATCCAAAAAGAAATTTGAAGATTGGATTAAAATGGGAAGCGATTTGAGGTAAGATTGGAACTCCTTCATAAGGAAGTCCTTGATAACCGAGTTGAGGATTTTTAACTCCGAAAGTGATAATCATAACAAGTGAACTAATAATTAATACCCCGGGGATTATGGCTAAACCAATATCCACACCTAATTTTCCTCCATCTAAAATAGAATTTAAAAGTCGAAGCATAATATTTCCTTCGTGCTTATAAGAAATCTTATTCTCATCAGCTGTTTGCGGATCAAAAGAAATTTCCAATTCCTTATCTTTGATAAAAAATTGCATTAATCTCGTTGAAATCATCGCTCCAAAAATTGCTCCTAAAAACCCGATTACAGCAGAATTTAAAAATCCTCGTCCAATCATAAAAGTCAAAACAATTAATCCCATTCCAAAAGCTGTTCCGAAATTTGTTAATGAAATTAATTGGTAATTTTTAAAATAAGAGCTAAAATGTTTGTCTTTCGCTAAACTGATAATAGCCGGGTTGTCTGAAAAAAAAGTCATTAATGCTCCCAAAGATGCAACTCCCGGAAGATTGAATATAGGCTTAATTAGCGGTGTCAAAATTACTTCAAAAAGACGAATTACTCCAAATTCAATGAATAATTGTCCCAATGCTCCCGCTAAAACGGTGATTGACATTATATAAAAAACTGTGTTTAATAATAAATCATGGGCAGTTGTCATTATTGTTGATAATAAATTTTTCACTCCCATAATGTGTCCAAGATATCCAAAAAAAACAAAAAATATGGATAAGAATATCACAGCTTCGATTTTTCTTTGGTCAATTTTTCTCATTTTTTCTCCTCAATATAATAAAATTTAATCCAAATCTGAAAGGGTTCTTTTGGTGTCAAGTCTAGTGAATGGGATTTTAATAATTTTTTCCCCGACTGATTTTAAGGATTGTTTAACTATTATATTTTTGAATAAGATAGATTTTTGTGGGATTTGTCATTAAACCAAATCATTATGAGACAAATGATTTTAGAAAACTATTTCAGGATATTTCAAAAAAATTGTGTTTAATGGAAGATTTTCCTTTTTTAGAATTAGAGATTTTATTTTTTGTAAAATTGAGATGTTATGCTAATTTTGAGAATTAGTAATCTAATTACTTTATTTTCTCTTTTTAGTAAAATTTATGCTTGACGATTATCTTAAAAATAAAAATCTCTCTTTGTTGCTGAAGTGGTGAAATTGGTAGACACGCCAGGTTCAGGGTCTGGTGAACAATTGTTCATGGGGGTTCGAGTCCCCCCTTCAGCACCATTTTTTAAATTCTCCATTATTCAAATTATTTAATTGGCACTTAAATTGCTTCTTTCATTATATTAATTAAAGATTGTTAAGATTTAGTCGAAAATGAATGAAATAGAATAGGAGGATTAATGTCCGGAGATATTACTTTTACAGGATTAGCGAGTGGCATTCCGTTTGACGATATGCTTGCCAAACTAACGGAAGTTAATAAATACCAAATAAATAAGCTTGAATCTTGGAAGCAAGAATGGCAAGATAAAATTGACGTATTTAATCTTATTGATTCCACAATGTCTAAAATAGATACGGCAATAACTCCGCTTCGTACTTCAAAAGATTTCTATTCCAAAAAATCGTCATCGAGTTCTACAACGGTTGCCACTGTAGCAGTTGATAGCACGGCAAATCCCGGTTCTTATAACCTGGAGATTCCTTCCTCAACAAAAGAAATTTTAGGAGGAACAGGTTGGGCTGATACGGATACTACTGCAATTGCATCTGCCAACGGAACATTTTCTTTTGATGACGGTGCTGGTAAAACAATTTCTGTTTCAGTTGATTCATCAACTACTTTGGATGGTCTCAAAACGTTGATACAAAATGAAATAACCAATCAAGGTTCTACCGCCAAAGTAGAGATTGAAAACGATAATTCCGCTTCAAAACCATATCGATTGAAAATTACATCAGCTTTAGCGGGAGCATCAAATAATATCACAATCAATCAGGATGACACCGATCTTTCTTTTACAGCCAATACGATTGATTCTGTGGAAAATACAGAATGGAGCGGTACCTCAACTGTTACTTCCGGTGGAACTTATTCCGGATTTGTTAATAAACGACTTAATTTTACCGTTTTATCCGGAGGAACTGTAGGGACTGACGATATTGAATTAAAATGGTCGGATCCTGTAGAAAAAACTTCCGGTACAATATCAATTGATAATACAGGTACATTCACGGTTAATCAAGGTGTTACCATTGATATTGGGTCAGGAACAATGACTAAAGATGATACTTTTGCAATTGATTTGTTTACACCTACTATTCAACAAGCCCAAGATTCTGGATTAGCAAAATCAGAGAAAGAAGTTCATGCCGGATTTTCAGATGAAGACACGACAGCGATAACTTCGACAGACGGAACTTTTTCCTATAGCTTTGCCGGAAATACTATCCCGGCTCTTCAAATATCTTCAGGAGCTACTTTGAAAGATTTGAAAGATGCAATAAACAGTGATTCCAATAACCCGGGAGTTGAGGCGTCAATTATTAATGATGGTACCGGTAATGCCAATGCATTTCACCTTGTTCTGACTTCCAAAAAATCAGGATCTGCTTTTAAGATAGAAAATATTTCCCACACATTGGATAATTTTTCCTCTTCATTTTCCGAAGTACAAAAAGGAACAAATTCAATGCTAAAATTAAATGATTATCCTTTGGATGATGAATATATTCAAAATACTTCAAATCTTGTTAGTGATTTGATTCCCGGAGCTTCTATAACTTTACAGTCGGAAGGGACGACTAATATTTCGATTTCAAACGATATTGACGCAATGACGCAAAAAGTTCAAGATTTTGTTGATGCCTATAATGAAGCTTGGGATTATTTAACCTCAATTACAAAAGTTTCCCTAAATAGTAATGATGAAGCCGATACATCTAAGTCCGGAATTTTGGTAGGAAATTACGGGGTAAATATGTTAAAATCTGAAATGCAATTATTTATGGTTAAACCGGCGAAAGGATTTGAAGATGGTGTTGAATCATATACTCTTCTCAAACAACTCGGATTATCTATCGGAGATGGAGGGACACTTGAATTTGACACAAGTATTTTTCAAGATGAAATTCAAGATGACCCCGAATCGGTTGTAGAACTTTTTTCAGACAATAAAGCCGGAACTTCTTCCAATAATTATATTAAATACAAAAGCGGCATGGATACGACAACTGCCGGAAAATATGATGTTGAAGTAAATTTTGACGGAACCGGAAATGTTACTACTGCCAGATATAAGAGTATAGATGATTCCACATGGTATGATTTTGATGTGGCAGACGGTAATGTCCTCACAGCTCTTGACGGAGATGGAAAAGGTATGGCTTTAGATGCTATTTGGGATGGTTCTTCAACTCAGGAAACCGGTACGGTTCGCGTCAAAATGGGTAAAGCAAATGAATATTATTATAAAATGCGCGATGTACTTAGTCCTACTTCAGGAATTACTAAAGTTTTGGAAAATAATTACGAAAATATAATAAAGAATATCGATAAAAAAATAGTTAAAGAAACTGCAAGAGTAAAAATGGAAGAGGATATTATGAGAAGAAAATTCACGAATGCCGAAATTGCAATACAGCAGGCAAATAGTCAGCAACAAAGTTTGACTTCAGCTATTGCACAACTTCCAGAAGGAATGTAGGAGGATAAACATGAATAAACAATTAAATCAATACCAAAAAGTTAATGTTTCTACAATGAAAAGAGGCAAAATAGTAGTTATGCTTTATACCGGAGCAATCACATTTTTAAATAAAGCCAAACTTTATATTGAAAAGAAAAATTATATTCAAAAAAATAAGTTTATTGTTAAGTCTCAGAAGATTATTGATGAACTAAATTATTCTCTTGATATGGAAAAAGGAAAAGAAATTTCTAAGAATTTACGATCTTTATATAATTTTATGAATCGTCATTTGATCAAAGCAAATATTGGAAATGATCCTAAAAAAATCGATGATGTTATAAAAATGCTTACAGAACTTAGAGATGCGTTTAATACAATAATTACAGATCCGCAATACTCTGAAGCCCAACAAATCAACAAAAAAGAATTAACAGAAAATGCGATCAAGAAATATGTATAATTTACTTGACTCATCTAATCGTTGTTTGCCGTTTGCATTAGGAGGATATTATGGTCATACATAAAATTGACTCAAATCATGAGATTTTTAAATCTACTCATGATAAAATTAATGAAAAGAAAAGAGAAAAAAAGATAGATTCTGCTAAAAGTGAAAAAACACCGAGAACTAAAAATGTCTCGCTGACAAATAAAGCAAGATTATTACAAAAGACAGAATCGATTCTTAGAAATGCTTTAGATTCATTACATGATTTTGATAATCTGAGAAATGATAAATTGGCAGATGTTAAATCTCATATTGACGACAATTTCATCAATTCTGAGTTTGTTAAAAATAAAACTGCTGACAGAATTTTGGAAGATAATCCTGATTTTATGAATCAAATACGAGCATCAGAATTTTTTAAAAAGAATATGGTTACTCTTCAATATGGATTTTCTGAAAATGAGATGTCTAATGATGAAAAAATAACTGAAATAAAAGAAAAATTAAAAAATAATTTCTATTCTAATGATGCAGTTAAAGAAGAAACCATAAATAAACTTTTAGATAATATAGATTTCTAAGGTGAAAAATGTACAATCTGCACTTTAATATTCTCAAGGATTATCTCGACGCAATTATCATTAATAATGGAATATTAAAAGTTGAAAATCCGGAAAAAATAGTTGAAAAAGTTAAATTGGATTTTTTAATAAAATTGGCTTTTCGCTTCTATAAGAAATTGTATGATGGAGAAATTGATTCTCAATTTTCTCAAGAATCAAAAGATAATGATAATAATATTGTGAAATTTTATAAATCCGAGAAAGGTTTGGAAGGTCATTTTCCTAGAAAAAATAACAAAGCGGAAATAGTTTGTTTAAATTGCAATAAACATTTTTATACTTCAGAAATACCTAAAAATAACAACTTTCTGCCTATTTGCGAAGAGTGTGAAAAAACTATTGGTCAAGAAATTGAAATTTGGCAAAGACTCTTCGATTGATAAATTACCGAAAAATACTATAAATTTCTCGCACAGTAAAATCCTTTTGGAGAAAAAATGAATAATATCGAAAATATAAAAATAGAT
>JAMOQM010000096.1 GCA_027064005.1 Candidatus Cloacimonadota bacterium
ACAGGTGCCAAGAATAATGAAAGATATCTAAGAAAAGGATATATTAAAGAAAACAATTTGCTTCTATTAAAAACGGGTTTTTCGAATTTAGGCTTTGCAATAGGATAATATCCAAGTTCTACTTTTGCTTTTGAAAAATAAGAATTTAATTCTTTGGCAAAATTAAAAAAATCAAAACAATGCTCGGACCAAACTCCATTTTCCGGGGAAGCGGTATTTGTTTTTATCCATAAACTCGGTTTATAACCTATTATTGAATACAACTCAATAAAAGCATCTATTGAAGAAAATTTTAAACCTCTTGTTGCAAATGCTAATTTACGAACAGCTTTCTTTGATAATAATTCATATTTATCTCTAATATACTCATACCTTTTTTTATAATTTTTTGAATTTATATTTAAAGGTTCAACTTTTTTATGTTTTATAATATTTAAATAATAGGATATATAATTATATTTATTTGCTCCAGACCCCATATAAATAACACCATCCTTTTTTAAATGCTTTTTTAAATTAATAAAACATAATAAAGGCTTATCGATATGTTCCAAAACATCATAATTAGCAATAACGTCAAATTGGCGCTCAGGATCTAATTCATTATAATTAGCGATCAAAACATCATCAACTTCAATATTTATTTCTTTGGCTAATTTCGAAAAACTGTCCGCATAATCTTTACTAATATCAACATAACAAACATAACCGATTCCTGCTAATTTAGCCAACAAAGAAAGAATTCCGGTTCCTCCTCCATAATCCATAAAAGATTTATTTTTTAAATCATTATTATCAAAATTGTTTTGAATTATTGCCATATATCTTTGAATAATAACATCATACATCTCAATATAATTTTTCAAATAATTCTCATATCCAATCTTGAATTCATATTTATCAAAATCGATGGATAATAATTTTTGTTTTAGAATTTTGGAAGCTTTTTCTATTCTGTTTTTCATAATCTAAACCTTTATATTTTCCTTGCAGTAATATTAACAATTGCATTATTCAAAACATCTAAAGAATAGCCTTTAAATTCATCATCAATATGATTGTAAATATCATCAGTACTAACTTCTTCAAATTTTCTTATTTTTACATCCAAAATTTCAAACCCGTTAGTTTCAAATAACTCTATCCAATCACTACTTCTCAAACGGTTTAAATATTGCCAATTATACGAATTAAGAGTTTTAGCCTTCCAATCAGTAGTGGAATACCTTAAAATATCAATAGGATTTTGCTTATGTGCTGAATGTGGTCTTAAATCTATATTATGATATGTTAAACCTCCAGGCTTTAATACATTATATAACGCTGATATTGTATCTTCAGGTTTCTCGATATGCTCAAAAACTGCAGAGGAATATACAAAATCAAAGGTATTTTCTTTTAATTTAATATTCAGAAAATCATCTTTATAAATTTCAATAAATTCATTTAATTTATTCCAACTATCGTTATCTAAAATTTCATAAAGATCTTTATTACCCAAAATACGAGGAAGTAAATTTATTTTACTTTTATACATTTCTTCCCAATCTTTTGACAAAAAAGGATTACAGAATTTATCAATACCAATATATTTTTTTACATTCATATATTTCCAATAAAGACCGGTTAATAAAGAATATTTTCCTGACCCAATTTCTAAAATATTTGAATTATATAAATCTATCCCATATTGAGTTGCAATATTAGACATTGAATTTAAAACTCCAAAACAATGATTTGATGAGAATTCTGTTGTTTTTAAAATATTGTTCATTCTAAATTGGATAAATTCCTTGTCTTTAATATTTAACTTTTTAAAGCCAGTAAAAAAATTGTCGAATTGTTCGTATTTCTTTGTCATATACACCTCGCTTAAAATCACTAACTTAGAGTGTCTCAATATAATTTTTTAAATAATTCTCATATCCAATATTGAATTCATATTTATCAAAATCGATGGATAATAATTTTCGTTTTAGAATTTTGGAAGCTTTTTCTATTTGATTTTTCATAATCTAGCCCTCGCTATGAATATTATTTTAAAATATTTAAATAAAGTTTTGCCTTATCTTGTATATTATATTTTTCTTTAACTATTCCAAACGTATCATTTCTCATCTGACTATATTTCGTTTTAAAATTTGGATTAAATATATTCTTCAAAATCTCTTCAAATTCTTTTTCATTTCTAAATAAAAAACCGTTTTTGCCTTCAACTATTATTTTCTTCATACCTTCACAATCAGATGAAATTATTGGGATTCCATAACTCATTGCTTCCAAAGCGGCCAGAGAAAGTCCTTCCATTTTGGAATTCATAATCATAAAATGAGTGCTTTCTAAAAATACAGATATTTTTTCACTATCAATCCAGCCATGCAATCTTATTCTTTCCTCTTTTTTATTTTGCAAGAATTGGGCCATTTCCAACATTTGCTCACCATCTCCCAAAACATCAAATTTAAAATTATATTTTGTAGCTGATAACAATTTAATTATGGGTAAAATATTCTTTTCTTTTGATAACCTTCCGACAAAAATAAAATTCAGCGGTTGAGAAAATTTAACTTTATGATTTTTATGAACCGTAACACCGTTATCAATCCAAGTTATTTTTTCTTTTTGAGCCTTAAAATCATTAACAGCTAATTGATACAAAGATTCACTAACAGCTACGCATTTCTCTGAATTCCTAATTATAAGATTTGCTAACGGTATAAAATATTTAAAAAATTTACTTGTAGCTTCCGGAAAATGAGACGGAACATCACCGCCGTGTAAAGTTACAATATAGGGAATACCAAACACCTTTTTAGCAAAATATCCTAATACTCCCGTCGGTAAAAGAAAATGTAAATGAATAAAATTGATTTTTCTTCTGAAAATAAGAAAGGAAATCATAGGTAAAGCAAACAAAATATAAAAAAACATTTGGTAAATTTTCCCGACAGCAAATGATTGTCTAAAAACCGGCAAGCGGTATATTTCAAGATTTTTTCTATTCTCATAAAAAGAAACAGAAGCAATTCCTGAAGTTACAACAATAACTTCGTGCCCTGAATTTACATAACTTTCAGCTATATTCGCCGCAACAACTCCACCACCACCGCCAAGAGGAGGATACTCATAATTTAATACTAAAATTTTCATTTTTCTCCTCTTCAAAAACTGTCATTAATTTCCATCCCTCATTTGTATTTAAATACAGCTTCGCCCCATTACTTACAGAATGAAGTATTACAAATTATAAAGAAGCAAATTTTATGCCAAAATATATCCTCATAATTGGATAATTTATCTGAACTTTTTAATTCTTAGGAAAAATTTTCCTGCCATTTTTCAAAAACATAAAGTGACCAAATTTGTTTTCTATTATCTTTTTTGTTATTGAAATGCTGATTTAATATTTCAGAAACGCTTTTAGGGTTAAAAATCCCTTCTCGTTTAATTTTGTCATAGTTCAACATTCCGACAATTTCTTTTTTCAAGTCGTCTTTTATCCATTTTGTTAAAGGAATGCCAAAACCTTTTTTCTTTCGATAAAGAATATCGTTTGGCAATTTTCCCTCCAAAGATTTTTTTAAAATGTATTTCCTGACTGTTCGTCTAATCTTATAATTTGAAGGTAAAGAATTTGCATATTCTACTAAATCCACATCTAAAAAAGGAGCACGTACTTCCAAAGAATTCATCATACTTGCTCTATCAACTTTAACTAAAATATCATCGCTCAAATAATTTTTTTGATAGTGGTGAGTTATTAAATCAAAATCATCTCTAAAGTTTGTGTAAGCCAAATCTTTTTTAAGAATATCATAAGAATCAAATCCGGTTATTTTCTCATTCACGTCCGCACTAAATAATTTTTTATGTTCAGATTGATTGAATGCACCCAGCCATATTTGATTTCTAATTATCGGTGAATTATAAACCCCTTTTAAAAAATGCTTCATTTTAAAATCCAAACTCATATTTTTTGAAGAAACCGGCAATTTATCAACCAAAGGTTTAATGATATTTTCATGAATTTGATAAGGAATTTTTTCATAATATTTAGACCAATAAGTGGCGAGAAAAGGATCGTAACCTGCAAAAAGCTCATCTCCCCCATCTCCTCCGAGAGCAACGGTAACATATTTTTTTGTAAATTTAGAAAGAAGATAGGTTGGAATTATTGAAGCATCCGCAAAAGGTTCGTCCAGTTTTTCGAATATTTCAGGAATAATCCCCAACATCTTTTCTAATGACAAGATTTGCTGATGATGATCGGTTCTAAAAATTCTACTTATTTTAGCAGCATAATTTGATTCATTAAAAGATTTTTCATCAAATCCGATTGTGAAAGTTTTGATTTTTCGAGGATCCATTATTTCAGACAATAAAGCTACTATTCCGGCCGAATCAATACCTCCGCTAAGAAAAACACCGAGCGGTACATCGCTCATCAATCTTCTATCAATCGATTTTTTTAATAAACGTATAATATCTTTCCCGGCATCTTCTTGATTAGAGGCAACTTCTCTTTTTTTAAAATCAATATCCCAATATTTTTTTTTAGACAACATCAACTCGGAATTTTTCACTTTAATTTTTAAAAAATGTCCCGGTTCTAATTTGAAAACATCTTCAAAGATAGAATAAGGAGCCGGAACGTATTCAAAGGAAAAATAACGGCTAAGATTTTTCAAATCAATATTTTTAGAAATAAAAGGTAATTTTATTAAAGATTTTAATTCTGATGAAAAAGCAAATTTCTTTTTTGAAAAATAGAAGTGGAGAGGTTTTTGCCCCAATCTGTCGCGAGCCAGAATAAATTCAGACTTTCGTTTATCAAAAATACAAAAGGCAAACATTCCATTCATTTTCTTAAAAAAATCAATTCCAAATTCCTGATATCCATAAATAATTATTTCTGTATCGGTTTTAGATTTGAATTGATATCCAAGTTCTAAAAGCTCGGTTTTCAGTTCTAAATAATTGTAAATTTCCCCGTTAAAAGTTATCCAAATATCTTCCGTAAGATTTGACATCGGTTGATGTCCGGTTAATGACAAATCTAAAATGCTCAATCTGCGTTGACCGAATCCTGCGTCGAAATCTTTATTTTTAAAAAATTTTATCCCAAAATCATCCGGACCGCGATGAGTAATCGCTTCAGTCATTTGCTCCAATAATTTACTATTGAATTTTTCTAAACTAATCAGTCCGGTAATTCCGCACATTTATTTACCTTCATTTTGGATAATCTTTTCTACAATATATGAATCTTTGTTTTGACTTTCAAAATAAATTCTCATCATAATTTCACCTAACAAACCAAGAATAATCAAATGAAAACTAGATGAAATTAATATGCCGAACAAAATCAAAAAAGTACCATAAGTTAAAGGAATTAGCGGAAAAAAATATTTAAGAACAGTCAGTAAAAATATGCTTAAAGTTCCATAACCGAAAATATTTTTTGCTATTTTCCCAAAGAATTGAATGGGACGAGTCAAATAATCGGAAAAAAATCTTACAACCAACAAATCAAATATTACGCGAGAAACGCGAGAAAGATTATATTTTGCTTGTCCATGAATTCGGGGATGGTGATGAACAGGAATTTCTGTTACTCTTACTCCCAACCAGGCTGCAAAAACCGGAATAAATCTGTGCATTTCACCATAAAGATTAATATTTTTCACAATGTTTTTTTTGTAAGCTTTTAATGTACATCCAAAATCATGTAATTGAATATGGGTCCCTTCTATTAATTTATTGATAATTCTGTTGGCAATTTTTGAAGGGATTTTACGCGTTAAATTTTTATCTTTACGATCTTTCCGCCATCCGGAAACCAAATCGTAACCTTCCGACATTTTTTTCAATAAGGCAGGAATATCCTGGGGATCATTTTGCAAATCTCCATCCATTGTAATAACAACTTTTCCTGATGAATATTTGAAACCGGCACTCATGGCAGCAGTTTGACCGTAATTTTTTCTAAATTGAATAATTTTCACCTTGTTGTCGAGAGCCGACAATTTCATCATAGCCTCTAAACTGCCGTCAGTACTGCCATCATCGATAAAAATAATTTCATAAAATTTTTGAATTGAATTTAAAACTTCTTTTATTTGTTTATAAAGAATCGGGATATTGTCTCTTTCATTTTTGATTGGGACAACGATAGATAAATCAGGTTCTTGTGCCAATTTTTCTTGTTCAAATTGCTTTATCATTTCAAGTGGTTTTATCGAATATTTTTCTCCTGAGAAATTTAAAATCAAGTTTTTATCAAAATCGATATCTGTTTCGGAATTGTCTAATTTTATAATTTCTTGAACTAATTTATCCTCAGGAAAATGTTCTTTAAGGTAGGAAATAATTTCCGCCTTTTTCAGAGATTTACCACTTTCAAGGTAAACGTAAAAAAGATTAATTAAGGATTCTTTGTAATTAGGAAATATCTCCAGACTTTGCTTGAGAAGTTTTTCCGCATTTACATAATCTCTCAAATAATATGATATTACACCCAAGTCGTTCAAGATTTCATAATTATCTGTATCTGATTGCAACGCCTTTTTTAAAATTTTATAAGCATCCTTATATTTTTTTTGTTCAAAAAGGTATTTACCGTAATTAATCAAATAGTTGATATTATCAGGTTCAAGTTCAGAAGCTTTTTTCAACATATTTTCAGATTTGTCCAATTGATTTAGAATTTTATACGAATTCCCGAGAATAGCATAAATATTAGCTACAGAGTCATCTTTTTCTATTGCCTTTTCCCAATAATCTACTGCTCGATTCAAATTATTCTGTCTAAAACATGAAAGTCCTTTTTCATATAATTCGCTAAATGATTCTAAATTCAAATCTTTCATTTTTATACTTCCTTAAATTTCTTTAACTCTTTATCCTTTTGAGAGATAATTGGCTGACCAATTAATTGCCAATTGATATTCAAATCAGGATCATTCCAAATTATTCCGGATTCAGATTCAGCATTATATTCCGAAGAAGTCTTATACAAAACCAGATTTTCTTCTCCCAAAGAATAAAATCCATGTCCGAAACCACTTGGAATATACATGGAAATATTATTCTCTGCTGATAGAATTTGGCTGTACCATTGACCATAAGTTGGAGAATTTTTCCGCAAATCTATGGCAACATCTAAAATTTTTCCTTTTAAACAATTCACAATTTTAGATTGACTATACGGTTCTTTTTGAAGATGAATCCCTCGTAGAACACCTTTTTTGCTGAAAGAAAAGTTATCTTGTAAAAAATCCTCAGTAATGTTATTTTTCATAAAATCAGATTTTTTATATATTTCTTTAAAATATCCTCTTTCATCGAAAAACTGCTTCGGAACAATTTTTATCAAACCATCAATAAATGTTTTCTCAAAATTAAAAGGCATAATATCTCCTCTTTTAACATAATAATTTTTTCATTAAATACATATTCAATTTCTAAAAAAGCAAATATTGTGCCAAACAAAATTACCAATAAAAAAAGACGCATTTAAGCGTCTCATAAATATTATTCACCAATTATTTTAACAAGAATCCTTTTTCGTCTTTTACCGTCAAATTCACCATAAAAAATTTGCTCCCAGGGACCGAAATCCAATTTGCCGTCAGTTATTGCAACCACAACTTCTCGTCCCATAATCTGTCTTTTTAGATGAGCATCCGCATTATCTTCAAAACCATTATGTTGATATTGAGAATACGGTTTTTCCGGTGCCAAACCTTCCAACCATTTTTCAAAATCGGAATGTAACCCGGATTCGTCATCATTAATGAAAACCGAAGCGGTAATATGCATTGCATTAACCAAGCACAAACCTTCCGAGACGCCACTTTCTTTTAAACATTTCACTACATCGGGAGTAATATTGATAAATTCTCTTCTGGTTTTAGTATTTATCCAAAGTTCTTTTCTGTAACTTTTCATTTTAATTCTCCGAATATTTCATGATGTGGTTCATCAATTCTTTATAAAATTGCTTTTGGATTTTTTTATTAATTTCTCTTAAAGCTCTACTTTTAGCTTGTTCATACGTAATATGTCCTTCTCTTCCCGATTTCTGAAATGAAAATATCACATCACCTTTATTCACTACTTTTAAAAAAATCTCCCAGTGGACAAATTTTACTTTTCGCTTAAGATCCATTTTTTTTATTTCTGCTGTACCGGAAATTATAAAATCAGAGTTTTCATTTGTAACGGAAAAACCGCATTTGTTAATGAGAGAAGTAAGATAATCACTAACTCCGGTGGCATTTTTAGCGTCTATTTTAATGTTAAATTTAATTTCTTTTGCAACCTTGTTGAAAGTATTTTTAATTTTGACAACATCATAGCTTTTTTCATTGAAATCCTTCATTGAAGGAGAAATAATATCCAATTGAGACAATAAGACCTCATTCCAATTTGCCACAACTAATGCTGATTTTAAATAAGAATATTTTTTGATCGGATCTGTTATCATATTTTCTAATTTCAGATATTGGTTGATTTTTTTGGAATTCGTCTCAATTTTATCTAAATATATATCCGCTGTTTTCATCCTATCAAGATAGGCAAGGACATAAGTTCTGCCTAAATCATCCGTATAAGATTCTCCGAATTGAATGTTGAAAAGAGTCTGAGATGAATTTAATTTTATGCTTTTATTAATTTTAGTGGATGTACTTGCCTGAGCTTTATCATTTTTTAGTAATTCTTGATATTCTTCTTTAGTTGATTCATCAACATTTATTTTAGATTCGAAAATTTTTGAAATAGCTCCGATAGCCGAATTTTCCGCCTCTAATCTCGTATCTCCTTCTCCAATTGCAGTTAAATACAATTGAGGATTATACACCGATTTTGGATTATTCAACCATTTTGGTCTTGATTTCTTTTTAGAATAAGCCGACAAAGAAATTGAGAATGTTAACAAAATTATGATGAATAAAACTAAAGTCTTTCGCATAAAATTCTCCTATTGGTAATAAAATGATTCTATTAGGTTTAAAGAATTATTTGAGATAATTTGTTTCCCGTAATCTTCGACGTATAAAATATTATCGTATTTGTCATAATATTCAATTTGAATGGTATGTTCACCGGCAGGTAATTCAATTTCATTTACATACGCTTTACTCGGGAAAAAATGGGATAATCGCAAATCAGCATTTTCAGTTAAATCAGCACCAACATCTACCGCCAAACTTAATAATGAGCCGGCTAATCCGGTATTTTTCTTTTTTATTTTTGCTTTTTGTTTTTCAGCTAGAATACCTTTTGTAATTGTTCTGATAAGAGTTTTGGCATAAATTGTATTTCTTTTATTTTCAAAAGTTTTTTCCGCAATTCTTCCCATATCTTCAAATAAAAAGAGTTCTTTAGAAACTTCGTCATCAATCTTTACTTTGATTTGATTTACCACTGAAGGTCTTTGCACTATATAAGGTACGGAAAATTTGAAATGATACCCTTCTGAACAATTCCAAGGAATATTTTGATTAAATTGTTCCGGAGAAGTACTGGTAATATTAAAATAATTTTTATGGGAAGTTAGATAAAATACCGAAGCTTTTTTTATAGGTGATTTACCGGCAAAAGCAATTATGTCCAATTTTGCCTTATCTGATTTCCGAATAACCTTTTTGGTTAGCCGATTTTTAAAATTATAGAGATTCGGTTGTAACTTCCACGCTTCCTGAATTTTACGATAATCAATAGCGGCATCATCATATTGCCCCTCAGTTCGATACATAAGCAAACTTAAAAATCTCCCTAAAGCATCGTTGTAAAATTTAACTTTTTTTGAGATAGATTTTACTTTTTTAGATGGTTTGTATTTATCTTCCAAAGCGTTCAATTTTTCATTCATTCTTCGAATTTCAACAAAACCGTCAGATGATTTTCCCTGTTGTAAATAATTTAGAGCATTGAAAACATTTGTGTAAATATTCTCATAATCTTCTCCGGA
>JAMOQM010000097.1 GCA_027064005.1 Candidatus Cloacimonadota bacterium
AATCGATATAAATCCTTTGTTTTATCAACATACATTCCATTTTCTTGAATAATATCTCTAAATGTGTAAGTACTTGTACTCAATCTTTTTCTCATGATTTCCTCTTAATAATAAATAGGTTCTCCTAATTTCTCAGACATTTCTTTTCTAAAATCTTCAAATCTATCTTCAAAAATAGCTTTTCTTGCCATTCCAACAAGCTCTAAATAAAAATGTAAAGTATGAATTGATGCTAATTGCATACCCAAAAGTTCATTTACCGAGAAAAGATGTCGAATATAAGCTCGAGAAAAATTTTGGCAAGTGTAACAATTACATTGTTCATCAATGGGTGAAAAGTCCTCTTTATATCTTGCGGATTTAATAATCATTCTCCCGTTTCTAGTAAAAACAGTCCCTTTGCGAGAATTTCTTGTTGGCATAACACAATCAAACATATCCACACCATTGGCAATATTATTGATGATGTCCATCGGAGTACCAACTCCCATCAAATATCTTGGTTTATTTTGTGGTAAAATATTATTTAGAAATCCGGTTACTCGTTGCATATTTTCTTTAGATTCTCCGACTGCTAACCCACCAATTGAATAACCCGGAAAATCCATATTCATAAGGGCTTTAGCACTTTCTTCACGTAAATCTTCGTGGACGCCACCTTGAACAATTCCAAATAATGCTTGTTTATCCGTATTTTTATGAGCAAATCTACCTCGTTCTGCCCATTCTAATGTTGTTTTTAAGGATTTTGCAACGTATTCTTTAGTGGCCGGATAAGGAGGACATTCGTCAAATGACATGATAATATCTGCTCCGATTGCATTTTGAATCTCCATTACTTTTTCAGGTGTAAACATATGGTAACTTCCGTCAATATGAGATTGAAAACGAACACCTTCTTTTGTAATTTTTCGCAATTTAGAAAGGCTCATTACTTGAAACCCACCACTATCAGTGAGGATTGGTTTATTCCATCCCATAAAATTGTGTAAACCGCCTGCTTTTTTAATTAATTCATGCCCCGGACGTAGGTAAAGGTGATAAGTATTCCCGAGAATTATTTGTGCTCCTAATTCATGAAGATTTCTTGGCGTAACGCCTTTTACTGTAGCACGAGTTCCAACAGGCATAAATATCGGTGTTTCAATTATTCCGTGTGGAGTTAGAAATTTTCCGGCTCTTGCATTTCCACTTTTTGCTTGCAATGTATATTCAAAGATAAGTCAACTCCTTATTTAATAGTACTTTCTGTTTTAATTATTGAATTATGGCGAATAAATAATTTTGAAAAATCATTATAAAATGCAAACACCATCAACGATAGCAATAATAATAATCCAACATTTTGTAAAGCAACTTGAACTTTAACATTTAGAGGTTTTCTGATAATTCCTTCGATTGTATAAAACAAAATTTGTCCGCCATCTAAAATAGGTATTGGCAGTAGATTCATTACCATTAACATTAAACTTATTGAAGAAAACAATGATATAATTGCATCGAATCCTTTTTTAGCTGTTTGCTTAGATATTGAATAGAGCATTACCGGACCTCCAACATTATCTTTTATTGAGGAAGGCTTCATTATCAATTTTCCAAGACCTTGATAATATGCGATTGTATATCCGATTGAAGATAACAATCCAAATCTTATTCCGGAAATAATTCCGAACTTTTCGACAATTTTAATTGGTAATTTTTGAGTTATACCAATTATTTTTGAATTATCCATAACGTTGGTTTGTAAGTCAACTTCTTTATTGAAAAATGTTCCATTTCTCTCAATTGTAAGATTAATTTTGTTTTTTGGATTATTGATAATTAAAGCTCTCATTTCGTACCAGGAATTAATTTTAACAGAATCTATCGCACAAATTTTATCTCCGGATTGCAGTCCTGCGGAATATGCCGGAAGTCCCGGAGCAACATCGCCGATAATAGCGTCAGCCTTTGGTAAGATATTTTCATACCAGAATTTTTTGTTGATATCAGAGCTAATGTCGATTTTTTTATTATTACGTAAAATTGTATAATGGTTAATTTTATCATCATTAGTTTTATTAATTATATCGTTCCAACCTCTTACTTTGAAGTCATTTACCGCCAAGATTTTATCGTTTAACTTAAAAATATTTTCTGATTTGGATAATATTCTGCCAATTACCGGAACTTGGTCTTGATAAGTTTTTCCAATCCAAGCTGAAATAATTAATAAGAAAACAGCTAAAAGAAAATTCGCAAAAGGTCCGGCAAAAGCAATGATCACTTTTTGCCACCATTTTTTACTTTCAAATTCGTCCTCAGCACCGGAATTTTCATCGGAAGGATTTTCCGCCTTCATTTTTACGTATCCGCCAAGAGGAATCAAGGCGAAAATGTACTCTGTTTCTTTATATTTAAAAGAAAATAATTTTGGTCCAAAACCTATAGAGAATTTCTCAACGTAAACTCCCATTAATTTTGCGGCTAAAAAATGACCGCCTTCATGAATAGTAACTAGAATTGCCAAAGCAATAAGTGCGTATAAAATGCTCAAAAAAACTCCTTATAACAATTTATTTCCTGAAACATAAACGGAATAAATTTGCTTTTCATTCCATAAATATACCAGTTCAGATAAAATTTCTTCACCTGTTTTTTCTTCTAAATTAAATCCCGAGACAAAAACCAAATCAGCCTCTTTACCAATTTCAATAGAACCGATTAAATTTTCTTTGGATAAAACTTTTGCTGCTCCTAAAGTTGCGGAATAGAATATCTCGGATAATTCTATCAAATCCAAATCCTGTCTGAAAGAAGCCATTTTCATACTATTTAGCATTGATAAAATAGTTCCGGCACCAACATCAGAAGCTAACCCAAAATCTATTCCTGATTGGGAAATCTTATGCCAATTAAATTTTCCGCTTTTTAAAAAGAAGTTAGACTCCGGACAATGAGCTATTTTAGATTGTGATTTTTCTAGTAAATCGATTTCTCTCTTATTTAAATGGATTGCGTGCCCGAGTATGGATTTTTCGCCTAGAATTCCGTTATCAAAATAAACATCAGTGTAACTTTCATTTTCAGGGAAAAGATTCTTTATCCAATTCATTTCGTCCCAATTTTCTGAAAGATGTGTTTGGATAAACGCATTATTTTTAGAAGAAAAATCGCCAATTTTTTTCATTAATTTTGATGAACAAACCGGGGCAAATCTCGGAGTGAAAACATAATCCAATAACTTTGTTTTTTGATTCCATTTTTCAAACAACTCCACTGATTCATCAAACGATTTTTTAGAATCTTCTTTGAGAAAATCAGGACAATTACAGTCCATCATAACTTTTCCGATTAAAGCTCTAACTCCAAATTTATCGGCTGTTTTGAAAGCAATATCGGTGGAATTTTTAAAAACACTTGTATAAATTGAGGCTGTTGTTGTCCCCGATTTAATCATATCTTTGAAAAATGATGAAGCAACTAATGCGGCATATTGATCATTTTGAGATTTTTTTTCTTCAGCGAAAACATATTTATTTAACCAATCAATTAGACTTGGACTTTGTTTTCCTCTAATAAAATATTGTGAAAGATGAACATGTGTGTCTATTAATCCGGGAATTAGCAGATATTTAGAATAGTCTAAGTAATGCGTATTTGCAGGGATATTTTGCGATATTGAAACTATTTTCCCTGATTCATTATCTATAGTAATATAGATGTTTTTTTGAAAATTAATCTCATTTTTATTTAAAGTTTGCAGTATATTTGATTTAAATGTAATCATAATTATTTTTTAATTTGCAATCGTATTTTATCGATACGATTACCTGTAACTTCCATTATTTCTATTTTCTTATTCATAAAGTTAAAAACAAATCCCTTGAGAGGAATACGCCCAATTTGATCAATAATAAATCCGGCGATAGTTTCATAATCTCCTTCAGGAAAATCAAAATCATATTCATCGTTAAGAAAATCAATCTCAACAAATCCCCGAATTTCGTAAGTATTGTCGTTAATTTTCTTAATTTCTTTTTCAATTTCTTCATTATCGTATTCATCTTCAATTTCACCGACAATTTCTTCTATAATATCTTCAGTAGTAACCAAACCTGCTGTTCCGCCATATGAATCTACGACAATTGCCATACTTTTTTTGCGTAATTGCATTTGACGCAAAATAGTTTGAACATCCATATTTTCAGGAATAAAATAAGCTTTTCTAATGAAATCATTTGCTGTATGATTTTCTAAATCATCAACGCCGATAATGTCATGAATTATTAGAATTCCTATTATTTGATCTAAATTTTCTTTGAAAACCGGATAGCGGGTAAAACCTTTTTCTTGAGCAGTTTTAATCAAATCTTTTAGATTTGTATCGTACGAAACAGCGTTAATTTCTATTCGGGGAATCATAACATTTTTTGCGGTAAGTTCATTAAATTCGAGAACGTCTTCTAACATCTCTTTTTGAGGTGTTTGAAGGAAATCATCGGATTTTGTTTCAGAAACCAAATAAGATAAATCTTCTCTACTAATTTTTAGATAAGTATTCTGTTCGTTAATTCCTAATAATTTCAAAAATCTGTTTGTAATCCAGGTTAAACAAAATGCGAAAGGTCTAAATAAATAATAGAAAAATTTCAGGATATGATACGTTTTGGGAACTAAATAATTTGCATTGTCGCGATAAATAGCTTTAGGAATAATTTCTGCAAAAATGAGCAAAATTACAGTAATAATTATTGTTGCTGTTTCGTTTGATAAATATTTTTTATTTTCTACAAAATAAGCAATAAATACCGAAGTTACAATTACTACAGATATATTTGTTCCAAAAAGAGTTGTTCCTAAAAATTTGTCAGGATTTTCTAAAAACTCTTTTACACCGGCTTTTACAGAATCATTTTTGGATTCTTTTTCAAGTTTGTATTTATTAATTGAAATCAAACCTGTTTCCATTCCTGAGAAAAAAGCCGATAATAATATAAAAACAATTATTACGAAAATTATCCCGATTATCATTTCTTAATTATTCACTTTTTCTTCTTTATAAGCAATTTTTAAAGCATCAATAAATTCATCAAGTTCTCCGGAAAGTATTTGATCCATCTTATATGAAGTCAAATTAATTCTGTGGTCGGTGATTCTTGATTGAGGAAAATTATATGTTCTGATTTTTGCTGATCTATCGCCGGTTCCTACTTGAGCTTTTCTTGCTTTAGAAATTTCTGCTTCGTGTTGAGCTATTTTAGCATCCAACATTCTGGAACGGAGAACTTTCATAGCTTTAGCTTTATTTTTTAATTGAGATTTTTCATCCTGACAAGTTACAACTAATCCGGTTGGGAGATGAGTAATTCTTACTGCGGAATCAGTTGTATTTACACATTGTCCACCATGACCGGTTGCTCGATAAACATCAATTTTTAAGTCGCGATCGTTAATATCAATATCAACATCTTCAGCTTCCGGAAGGACTGCAACAGTTATCGCAGATGTATGAACTCTTCCTGATGATTCGGTTTCCGGTACTCTTTGAACGCGATGAACACCGCTTTCAAATCTCATTGTTCCGTAAACGTTTTTCCCTTCTAAAGAAAAAGTTATTTCTTTAAATCCGCCAATTCCGGTTGGGTTTGATGAAATAATATTTAATTTCCATTTTTTCTTTTCAGCGAAATATGAATACATTCTAAAAATATCTGAAGCGAATAATGCTGCTTCATCACCACCGGTTCCGGCTCTAATCTCAATAATGGCATTTTTCTCATCATTAGGATCTTTGGGAGCTAATAAATCTTGCATTAAAGCATAATCTTTTTTTAAGATTTCTTCATTTTCTTTATTTTCTTCAAGAGCTAATTCAATTAATTCTTTATTCTTTTCTTCTTTAATAAATTCTTTATTTTCTTCAATTGAATTCTCGAGATCGAGGATTTTTTTGTGTAAATCCATAATTTCTTGTAACTCATTGAATCGTTTTGAGATTTTTTGATAACCTCTTCTGTCTTGCATTTCAGAAGTATCGATAATTCGTTCTTTTAATATTTCATATTCTTTTTTTAATTCTTGCATTTTCTTTTGGGGTAACATTTTAATCCTCTATCCATGTAATGTTATCATTTGATAAATCTAATTCTAAAGCTGCTTTTAATGCTATAATAGCAACTTCCAATTGTTTATCATCAGGTGGTTGAGTTGTAATTCTTTGTAACGTTAATCCCGGCCAAGTCATAATTTTAACCAAATGATTATTGATATTTTTTCCGGAGAATTTTAGAAATTCATAAGAAATTCCGGAAACTAATGGAACTAAAAATAAATGATAAGATAATCTAATCCAAATTGAAGGGAAGCCGATTTTCATCATTACAATTGTATCAACGATAGAAAAAATCAATATTGAAGTCAATAAGACTATAAAGATGAAACTTGTTCCGCATCGAGGATGAAGGGTAGAATATTTTCTCACATTTTCAGGAATTAATACTTCGTTATTTTCATAAGCAAAAACCGTTTTATGCTCGGAACCGTGATATTCAAATAAGCGATGAACATCTTTCATTAAACTAATAATCCAAATGTACACAACAAAAAATATGATTCTCGTTGTGCCTGCAAAAAGATTAAAATATAAACTTTTTTTAGCCAAGCCTAACCAATCTGCGATTTGATATGGAAGGAAAGCAAAAAGTAGAAATGCTAAACCAAAGGCAAAAGCATAACTAACAATTTCTTCGGCTTTTCCTCGAAATTTTGATTTTGTTTTAGAGCTCTCATCTTCAAAATCAAGTTCAAATCTGCTAACAGAAAAATTCAAGGATGAGAATCCAATTTTCATCATTTCCAATAGTGAGACAAATCCTCTCATCAATGGTAATCCTAAAAATTTATTTGTTTGAGTGATTGTTTCGAAAACTTGTTTTTTTACTTCAATTGTTCCGTTTTTTCTTCTAACAGCTGTTGCGATGTGTTTGGGACCACGCATCATTACACCTTCAATGACTGCTTGTCCGCCAACACCGATTTCTTTTTTTGGCATTTTAACCTCTTGTAATCTATCAAAAAAAATGCACCACCTTCATTTATAGAATCAGTGGTGCAAAATATATAACACTAACTATTTATCAGTATTGTTATTTAAATTATATTTACGTTTAAATTTTTCAACTCTACCTTGTGTATCAAGTAATTTTTGTTTACCGGTGTAAAATGGATGACATGCTGAACAAACATCAACATTTAATGTAGCTTTAGTTGATCTTGTCTCGAAAGTATTACCGCAAGCACAGGTTACGGTTACTTTTTCGTATTTTGGATGAATACCTTTTTTCATTCTATATCTCCTCTTATTATTAGCTTCTATATATCATAAACTAAAAAATTATTATCGCCTAAGATGTCAAATAATTTATTCCTCAACATTATTTCTTTGGCTTTTAAAACTTATCATATTATCATTATGCGAATCGATATATTTTTCTGTTTCCACATTTTTCAAACTTGTCATTTCTTCCAATATTTGTTTTATTCTTAATGTTGAAGATTCAATTTTAGCCAGTCTTTTTTTCAGCTTTTCATCAGGATAAAATTTTGAGGATTTAATTTTAGCCAAATTTTCAGTGATATTTTTCAGAGGAATATTAAATTCGTCATTAGCATCAAACACCATTTTTAGGGCGATATTTTTTGTTTCAAGGTGTATTTTTTCTTCAGAATATTTTTCATTTAAAGCTTTTTTAGATTCAAGATCAGCAGTTTTTTTTGTTAATTCTGAAAATAATTTTTTGGAAAGTTTAATCCGTTTTATTGATAAGATTGCAAATAAAATAATTATCAGAATAAGTATGGTTACAAAAATAATTAATATTTTTACTCGGTTTAATTTTGTTTCACTTAAATTTATTTCTTTTTGAACTTTCTCTAATTTCTGTGATTGTTGGAATAATGATAATTTCCTGGATTCTGCCTTAATTTTCATATTTATTTTTGTTTTATTATTAGATTTGATTAAGGAATAAGTTTTTTCCATCAGGGAGTCTGCTTTGATTGATTCGTTATTATATAATTTTATTTTTGATAGAATAATTAAGTTTTTAATTTTGAGATCATTATTGATTAAATTCTCTAAAATATTTAAACTTTTTTGAATAAATATCTCAGATTTTCCAAAATCTTTTTTTAGAAAATACAATTCTCCCGTTATTTCATAAAGGTTAGCTAAGTCTGAATTATTATTAGCTTTTGTAAATAATTTTTGACATGCTATTATGTGTTTTTCTGATAAAGAAATCCGGTTTGAATCCAAATAGTATCTTGCTAATTTAAGTTCTGAAGCTCCGATATCATGTTTATTAATTAATTTTTTATACATTTCTAATGATTTTTTTTGATAGAAGATTGCTTTATGGTAATTGTGTTCAATAGAGAATATTTTCGCAAGTTTTTCATAGGATCTCGCTACTTGAACTCTATTCTTTAAGTTTTTATTTAAAGTTAAGGATTTCAAAAAAGATTTTTTGGCTTTATTAAATAATTTTTTTCTTAAATAAATATCGCCAACAATAAATTCTACTCTTGATTCTAATTCTTGGTCTGAAGGTTTGATAAATATTTTACTTTCGTAGTAATACTCTAAAGCTTTTTTATCGAAATCAATTCTATAATAAGAATCAATTATCTTAGCATAATTATCATAAATGTTGTTAATCTTATTGAATCTTTTATATCTAATTACTGGTATCATTAATTTAATCGTTTTACTATAGAGAGCTATTCTAAAATAATAGTCAGCCAAGATTTCTTTAGATTTGAAAAAAGAATAATCATCTCCTATTTTTTGAGAGAGTTCCCTTGCTTTTTTGTAATATCTAATTGTTAAACTATCTCTATTTTGATAAAAATGCTCTTCGATTTGTAAATATCGATGTAATTTTTCTTTATTGTTTAAGTGCTGAATGTTTGTGAAAAGAGAATCCAAATCGGTGTCTGCCAAAATATCGAATGGGATAATAAGCACTAAAAATAATAAGAGCCAAATTTTTCGTATGTTAATTAGATAAGGAATATTCATTACATATCTTCTATTTCTTTCATTTGATCAAGTATTTCTTTCATTTCCAAAATTGCTTTTTCAATTTCATTAAATGATGAAACAAGTTCTTGATTTTCATTAAATTTCGGATTCATTTTCATCATATCAATATTTCCTTGAATAACCATCAAAGGTTGTGTAATCTCATGGTTCATTGTGATTCCCATTGCTAAAAAAGTATTATTTTTTTCAAGAGATATTTTTTCATCAAGAATTTTTTTATTGAGCTTCAAAGTATTTTCTAATTGATTATTTTTAATAACTAATTCAGAAGATAAATTTTTAATAATTCTTAATCTGCGTTTTGATAAAAAATAAAATATTATACCTAAAATTAATAATAAAGAAATAAAAAAGATAATGTCTTGTTTTTTTTTAATTTTAATATTGTTTAATCTAATAATTTCTTTGCTTCGTCTAATTTCCTTATTTTTATTAATAAAAGAAATTTTTGCTTTTGTTTTGAAAATATTATTCCGCAAACTTCTCTCTGCTTCTTCGTCAATCAATTTAATTGCGGTTGTAAAAGCGGAATCTGCTTTCATATAATTATGAAGATGATTTTCTACTTTTGCTAATATTTGATAAGAGGGAATTTTAGCATCTTCATATTTGTTGTTTTTTAGAAGTTTAATACTTTTTTGAAGATATTTTTCTGCCTCCAAATATTTTTTTTCATTAAAATAAATTTCCCCAAAATTTCGATAAACATTTGCTAATTTAATTTTTTCATTTAATTTTATCAAAAGCTTCTCAGAATCAAATAAATATTTTTTTGCTTGAGAATATTTTTTTTCTGAAATATAATATGAACCTAAGTTAAGTTCTGAAATAGCAATTC
>JAMOQM010000098.1 GCA_027064005.1 Candidatus Cloacimonadota bacterium
CCGGTAACTTAAAATTTGCAAAAGGAATTATTATGGAAAGTAATTCTTATGATGATCAATTGACTTTGTTAGGTTTAGCTTATCATTATCCTGTTTTGACACATGCCACAGGTGCTATCGATAATGTCAGCGACGACGCAGTTGTTGAATTAGATGCTGATAAAGGACGATTTGTAATAATTTAAAATGTAAAAAAACCGGACTCTCTCACTGTTTTTACCGGAAGGGAGTCCGGAATTTTCAATAATAAAATAATGTTGAATAATTAGATTTTATTCTCATTCAACAAAGATTCAAATAATTCCAAATATTGACCAACGTGAAAAGCATCCATTAAACCGTGATGAGCGACAATAGAAATCGGCATCATCATTTTCTTAGATTTATCTACTTTTCCGAAAGTAATTTTTGGGACACTGTCAGGGAATTTAAAATCTCTGGCATGAGTTACACCGGTAAATTTTATCCAAGGAAGTGATGAATAGTGGATTGAATCTAATCTTTTTGCCTTATCATTAAATCTCAAACCGGTGGAATTTTTCACATTCCTAATTTCTCTTTGAAGAGATTTATTAAATATTTCAAAGTTTGGATCGTATTCTACAAAAGAAAAAGCAAATGAACCGTCGGCTCGACCAATAGTTGAAGAAGAATGGATTTTGTCATAAATTACCACATTTTGATTTACGATACGATAGCGAAATTCTTCAATTTCATTAACAGCTACAAGAGATTTAAAAAGATAATAAGCAAAAAAAGAAAGCCCGTTTTTCTTAGAAAATTCATATCCGGCAGTACAATCAATTTCGGAATTTATTCCAAAAAAAGGTTCGTCAAATTTTGAAAAAAACTTAAAATGTTCTGCTCTCTTCCAATTTTCAATTTCAATTATTTTCATATTTTATCCTTTCGGATTAAATTTAAATCCGTCAATAATTCCGGAAGTAATGATCTTCATTTTTTTTAATCCTTTTTTAGTAAAAGGTGATTTTATCAAATCAATCAGAGATTTAATCAAAACAATAACTAACATTTTGTGGTCGTATTTTCTAAAAACAAATATTTTATTTCGGTATTGGAAATAAAACAATTTAAGGCGGAAATCATTTTTTTCGGTAAGAATATCCGGTTTGCCTTGAATTTTTCTTTTATGAACAACTTTGCTGGAACCAACTAAATAAGCTTCAAATTTTTCGGTAATTCGGCGTGTATATTCCGAATCATCTCCCCAAATAAACATTTCGGGAATTGGAAGTCCAATCTTTTTTAACGTGCTTGCGGGTATCAACAATGACACAAAAGTGCTTTCAATAATCTTAACTAGTCCCAAATCCAGATTTTTTTCCCAATCAGGATAAAATGTTTCGCTCGGGCGTAAGTCAATTTTTGGAATATTCATTGAAGTACCGTTTTCAGAAATAACACGACTGCAAACATATCCGATATTATCAAATCTTTGGATATTTTTTTCCAATTCCGACAAAGCATATTTATCAGGAATTACATCATCATCCATAATCCAAAACATATCAAAACCTTGTTCATAACCAAATTTCAAACCGGAATAAAATCCGCCTGCTCCACCGGTATTAGATTTCTTTTTTAGATAAAAAATACTTGTGTTTCTATAAATTGATTTATAATAAATATCTCCAAAATATTTTTCAGATTTTGATTCAAGCGAGATAATATGTTTTTCATCAAGCAAAAGGTCTGTGTTATCGGTGCTTGCATTATCGACGATCACAATTGCATCCAACTTTCTATTTTGATTTAAAACCGCCTCAATTGTTTCCAATAATAATTTTTTTCGATTGAAAGTTACAATAACACCACAAATAATTTTAGCCATTTTTTACCAACTTATCAAATAAATTTAGAGAGTTATTTATCACATTATCCATATTAAAATATTTATATTCTGCCAAACGTCCTACTAAAAATATATTTGGGAATTGTTCTACTTCGCTTTTATATTTTTCAAAAAGTTTGTCGTTATCAATATTTCTAATTGGATAATAAGGATTTAAGTCATCATTTTTTGGATTATAAGAAAGCGGGAATTCACGGGCAATTGTGGTAAAATCGGATTGTTCATTCATAAATTTTTTGAATTCGGTAATTCTCGTAAAATCGAAATCATTTGGATAATTTTCCACTGCGGCTGTTTGAAATTCTTTTTCAGGAAGATTTTCAAATTCAATTTTGAGGGAACGATAAGGTAAATATCCAAATTTGTATTCAAATAATTCATCAATACTACCGGTAAAAATTAATTGTCCTGTGAATATTTTTCCTTTGAAAAATACTTGCTTTAAATTTTCATCAAGTTTAATTAAATCTTTAAAATTCGTATTTAAAAGAATTTCTATATTTTTGTGAGAGAGCATTTTATCAAAGATTTGAGAATATCCTTTTACCGGCATAAATTGGAATTTATCGTGAAAATAACGGTCATCATTAGAAATAGAAACCGGAACGCGGGCAGTTACCGCCGGGTCAATTTGGTCGGGAGTTATTCCCCATTGTTTCATTGTGTAATTTTTGAAGACTTTTTCATAGATAAATTCAGCTAATTTTTTCAAATCTTTATCATCAGATTTCAATAAATCCAAAATCGGTACATTTGTACCAAAACCATAATTGGCAATCAATTTTTTGCTGATAACTTTTGCCTTTTCTTCTGAGAATATTTTTTGCAGAGAATTCAAATTAAAGGGAATCGGTATTTTTTGACCGTCAATTACGCCCAAAACCTTATGTTGATACGGTTTCCATTCAGTAAATTTTGATAAATAAGTGTAAACATTTTCAAAATTTGTATGAAAAATATGCGGTCCGTATTTGTGAATTGTGATTCCATTTTTGTTTTTAAAATCGTAACAATGTCCGCCAAGATGATTCTTTTTTTCAATAATCAAGACTTTTTTATTTAAAACATTAGCAATTCTTTCAGCAATAACCGAACCTGAAAATCCAGCACCAACGATAATATAATCAAACATTTAACCACCTTTTTATAATTTCTTCCGCTATATATTTATTTCCATTTAGATTTTCATTAAAAGATTTTTTTCGCAACTTTGTCCTTTCTTCTTTCCAAACATCTTGATTTTGCATATTTAGGATTTCTTTTTGCAATTCAATTTGAGTTTTAACAATCGGACCGGGAGTCATTTCTTCATATTTAAAAACAAAAGGTCTATCTTGTTTTTGATATTTTTCCAAATCATAAGCAAAGAAAATAATTGGTTTTTCTGTTAATAGAAAATCAAAGTAGAAAGAAGAATAATCAGAAATAAGAAGATCGAAAACTCCAATTAGAGGATAAATATCTTTTGATGAATCAAACCACAAAATATTTTCAAATTGATCAGAGTATTTCTTAAATCTCGGATCGGGATGAAATTTCAAGATAAAGAGAATCTTGTTTTTTTGGGCAAATTGGTTGAGTTTATTCAAATCAAGAATTTTTTCCGAAAGCACATCCACACCGGAATCTCGGAAAGTTGGCATGTAAAGAATTCTTGTTTTAATATCTTTTGCAGATTCGATTTTTTGTTTAAATTCCAAATCGGAATTAAGGAAAACATCATAATTTTTCGAAAAATCATCATTAATAATTACTTCATTTCTGGGATAATTGGCAAAAATTTTATCATCAATAAGAAAAGCTTTCTTAAAGAAATATTCATAAAAAAAACTATTTGTCGAGAGGAAAAGTTGGTATCTCGTTGGTAAACCAATAAGTTTAAAATAAATTCGATATCGTAATTTTTGATACAATTTTATCCAATCAGGATCATCAAGATGGATTCTTTTCAAACCAATTCCGTGCCATAATTGGACTTTCTTGGATTTCCACAGAAAATATATTTTAGAATTATTAATCCACATTCCATTATCTACTATCAAAATATTTGTTCTCCACAAATCCCAAAATGCTTTTAAAGAAGGGAAAAATATTCTATTATGATCGGAAAGAAGGGAAAAAACAGCTTTATTTTCAGTCAAAAAAGAGATATCCAAATTTTGATAATTTTTCGTCATAAAGAGATAAAGATATTTTACATTATCCAAAAAAAGGCCATCATCCCTTCCAATAAAAATAATCTTATCTTTCTTTTTAGGAATAAGATACGCCAACGGAACAATAAAAAGCCATCCGAAAATCAAAGTAAATAATGTTCTAAACTTCTTAAGCATTTTTTAAAATCCCAAATTTCCTGACAAAATAATATCGATAAATTAAGATAAATAATTCTACCGCAGATGTCGAGGTTGCAATAGAATAAACATTTAAATGATTAGTATAATAAAGAGTAACGATGACAAAAATGTAGGAAATTCCACCGAAAATCACACTGTTGTTAAATTGTTTGTTAAAGCCAAAAGCAACCAAAGTTGAAGAACCGAGAAAAACGTGAACACTGTAAAAAATAACTAAAATCGAGAGTAATCTGAAAATATTTGCAGCAGGTAAATAGTCTGATTTTCCCAATAAAATGACAATATCTTTGGCAAAAATGAAAAGAATTACGTACATTAAAATTGAAGATAATAAAGTTAAACGCAAAACTTTTTTGATAAATGCCGGATTTTTATGAAAGGAAACATGCGGATAAACAACGTTGTTGAAAATCATATAAGGTGTTCTCATCAAACGTACCATTTTTTCCGCTAAATTATAATAAGCAACTTCCTTCATTGAAAAAGCCAAACCTATAATCATAGTATTGGTTGAAGTGTAAAGAGTTATGGACAGTCTTGAAAGAAAGAAATAAAAGCTTTCAACAAACAATTTTTTTAGATGCTCGAAGTTGAAGCGAAATTGTAATTTATAATGAATGACGGAAAATGATAGACCAATTAAACCGATGGTAATAAAGGAAATAGAATTAATTATCGGTACTCGTAAATATTGGGCTGGTGAATGAACAAAAATAAATATCAAAATGGTAAAAAGAAATTTTCCGATAGCATTAATAATTGTAATATATTTCATATCTTCAATACCTTGGAAAAAGAATACCGGCGATAAAGAATTTCCAATTACAACCCCAAAACTCAAGTAAAAAATTATAGCATTTTCATGAAATTTCGGAATAAATACCACAATTAAATTTAGAATAAGGAAACTGAAGATTATCAAAGCAATTTTTGAGGAAATAACGGAAGTAACAATTTCCGATAAACTATCCTTATTATTCCGATTAATAGAAACTTCTTTTGTTGCAGACAGTTGAAAACCATACTCTGAAATAATCATAAAATACTGATTCAAAACTTGGGCAAATGAAACCAATCCAAACATTTCCGCACCGAGTGTTCTCAATAAATACGGTAAAGTTAAAAGTGGCAGAAAAGTATTTATACCTTGCAAAACCGAAAGAGATAAAAAATTTGAAACGATTTTGTTTTTTCTAAACTTCATCTATACTTCAGATTTTATGACAAATATTGCTCCGATTATTGTGAAAACAATATTCGGCAACCAAGCTGCTAAAAGTGGCGGAATTACGTTGTTGTATCCCAAACTTTGACTTATTCTCAGAGATGATAAAAATAAAAAACAAATCATCAGTCCAACTAAAAAAATCATTCCTCGCCATTTACTTCTGACAGATGACGACGCCAAAGGGACACTAAAAAGCAGAATAATAAAATTTGCAAATGGAAATGATATTTTGAGATAAAGTTCAACCAAATTCTTATTGTAATTTTGACCGACTTTTTTCAATCTTTGTATATATTCTCGCAATTCAAAATAGTTCATCTGAATCGGTTTTTTGGCACTTTTTATCAAATCCAAAGGTGTGATGTTTATCTCTTTTAAGGAAGTTGAATCGAATTTTGTTGAAGAAATAATTGAATCTGAATCGAATTTACGAATATAACAATTTTTCAAAACCCACTTATCTTTTCGCCAAACCCCTTCATCAGCTGTAATTTTCTTCTGAATTTTCCCGGTATTCGGGTCATAATGAGTAATGTCAATAATCTTTAAAATATTGCGATAACCATCAAAAAATCTAATATAATAAAAATAATTATCTTTACCGCGATATCGAATATCAGAACGCATTTTAATATCCTGAACCGGTTGTTTTTTTATTTGATTCCGATAAATGTATTTATTGTAATCTTCTGCTTTCGGTAAAACGTATTCCCCGAAAAATATCATTACAAAACTGAATAAAAATCCGAAAATCAAAAGCGGTAAGACCATTCTAAATATAGAAATACCAGCAGCTCTGATTGCAATTGATTCATTATATTTTGATAATGAACTCATTAAAAACAAACCTGAAAGCAAAACCGAAACCGGTGATGTCAAAACAAAAAGATAGGGGATTCTTGTTAAAAAATATAAAACAAGTTGTTTAGTAGTTGCACCTTTTGCCAAAAGACGAGGCAGCCTGTCAAAAATATCAACGACAATAAACAGGACGGAAAACGCCAAAATGATGATTAAGAAATTCTTAAGATATTCTCTAATTATATATTTATCTAAAATTCGCATTATTTTTGCACCTTTGATAATTTTTTTACAATCCAATCCGAAATCTTATTTATTGGAATTGTTCTCTCTTCTTTCATTGATAAATAGACGAGGAAAATCCCCAAAACTCCAAAAACGAAATTGGCAACCCACATTGATAAAAATGGTGACATAAAACCTCGATCAGCCAATTCTTCGCCACCAACCAAAGAACTGTAATAAAATAGAAAAACTATGGAGCTAACACTAAAAGAAGTTCCGATACCGCTTGTTTTAGTCATTATCCCAACCGGAATTCCGATGAGAACAAAAATCAAACAGGCAAATGCAATTGCAAATTTTTTGTGATATTCCACTTCGAATTCATTTATTCTAACTTTATGGCTTTTAATTTTACTTTTTTCCATAGAAATCATATTGTTGAGACTTTTTATTTTTTTAGCTTTCTGATAATTCAGCGAATCTTTTACAACTTTATTCAATTTCTTTTTCAAATCGGTGATGCGTAAATTAGATTTTGAAATTAATTCTTTACGTTCTTGAATTTTATCCAAAAGCATTTGACTTGTCATTTCACGATCACCGCGGTAATTAGAATCCAAATCGTTCATTTTATAACCTAAATCGGGAAGGTTCATCACAAATCTTTTGAATTTTCTTACTTGAACTTTACCGTGATCTTTCTTGTCTTGCTCAATCATTTCGCCGTTAAAAAGAATTGCTTTCAAACTATTTCCGCCGTTTCCTAAAATAATTTTCCCGGTTTTGGCAGAAATTACACGTGGGAATCTGGTGTCTTTATTATCATAAATCAGCATTCCTTTCATAATATCATTTTCGCGATCTTTAACGAAAATTGTTAAATCCTTTATCTTATTGAAAATACCCGGCTTAATTTCAGTTGCAGGTCTTTTGTAATGGATTTGGATGAGAAGATTTTTCAATTTATGATTAGTATTCGGCAAAATTTCGTTGTTAAAATATATCATAAACAATGAAATAAAAAATGCTGCGATTACGGTTGGTTTTATCAGCCGATAAATATTAATTCCACAAGATTTGAAGGCTGTTAATTCATTGTCAGTGGAAAGTCGTCCAAATGAAATTATGGATGCCATAAGAACTGCCATCGGAATTGATAAAGCAAGCATAAACGGTAAAGATAAACCAAAAACATTTACAATTGTTGGGAAATCGAGATGTTTTTCAATAATAAGATTTAATAAATCCAGCACTTTATCCAATAGCATCACAAAAGTAATTACTACAAGGGAAATAGTAAACGGCTTAAAATTTTCTTTGAGAATATATTTTTCTAAAATTTTCATTAATCAACCAGTTCTTTAAATTCTTCCTCATTAATGATTTTTATAGAAGGAATTTTTTGTGCTTTAGATAATTTTGAACCCGGTTTTTCACCGACAATAAGAAAATCAAGATTTTTGCTTACCGAGCTTAATATTTTTCCACCTAATCTTTCGATCATATTTTTTATCTCATTTCTTTTATAGTTTTTTAAAGTTCCGGTAATCAAAAAAGTTTTCCCGGAAATTTTAGTTTTTTCACTTTCAATATATTCAAATTTTACGCCAACTTCTTTCAGCTTTTCCAGCGTTTGAATATTCGTTTCACTTTTAAAAAAGTTAACTACCGATTCGGCAATTTTTTCACCGATTTCTTCGATGTCCAACAATTCTTCATAAGTTGCATTTTTAATTCTATCTATTGATTTGAAATAATCGGCAAGAATTTTAGAAGTTTTCGCTCCGACAAATCTAATTCCCAAACCGAATAAAACTTTATGTAAAGGTTGATTTTTTGATTTTTCAATTGCTATTTTTAGATTTTCAACCGATTTCTCAGCTAATTTGTCTAAGCTAACAATTTTCTGATAATCAAGATTGTAAATATCTTCAATCTTCTCAATTAGTTTTTTATCAATTAATTTTGAGACTAAAGATTCGCCCAAACCGTCAATATCCATTGTATCTCGCGAAACAAAATGTTCGACCTTTCTTTTTAATTGAGCAGGGCAATTAATATTGTTGCAATAATATATCACACCTTCCGGTTCTCTTTCCAAAACGGATCCACAACTTGGACAAACTTTTGGAAACCTAACTTTTTCGGAATTAGGAACACGTTTGGTTTTATCAACCTCAATAATTTTGGGGATGATTTCTCCCGATTTGATAATTTTCACAGTATCGTTCAAATGTAAATCCAGTCTTTTTATTTCATCGGAATTATGAAGAGTTGCACGCGAAACTGTTGAACCGGAAATAAATACCGGCTGTAAATGAGCAACCGGAGTGATAGCTCCGGTTCGTCCAACTTGGAAAGTTGCTCCTAATAATTTCGTATATTTTTCTTCCGCTTTAAATTTATAGGCAAATGCCCATTTTGGATTTTTAGCAGTGTAACCTATTTTTTCTTGAAGTTCGAAAGAATTTACTTTGATGACAACTCCGTCGATTTCGAAAGATAATTCAGAGCGTTGTTTTTCCCATTTATCACAATAATTTTTTATTTCTTCAAAGCTATTTACTTTTTGCGAAAAATTACTGATTGAGAAGCCGTTGTTTTTTAAAAATTCAAACAATTCTTCTTGAGATTTGATGTTAATTCCCTCTGCAATACCAATTGTGTACATTGTAGCAGTCAAATTTCGTTCGGCAAAAAGTTTGCTATCTTTTAATTTGATAGAACCGGCAGCGACATTTCTCGGATTTGCAAAAAGAGTTTCACCGTTTTTTTCTCTTAATTTATTGATTTTTTCAAATGCAGCGATTGGTAAAAATATTTCGCCTCTTATTTCAATCTTGCCTTTGAAATTTATTTTTTGAGGAATTGATTTCAATTCTTTAATATTTTGCGTAACATCTTCACCTTCAAAACCATCTCCACGAGTTGAAGCATAAATCAAATTTCCGTCTTCATAATAGAGATTAATACTAAATCCATCTATTTTCAATTCACAAATTAATTCCGGTAAAACAGAATCATTTTCCTTAGAAATTCTATTTAAAGCAGCTTTTAATTCTTCCATTGAATAGGTATTTCCAAGACTGTACATCCTTTTTTTATGAGGAATAACAGCTGATTTTTCATTTGAAATGTCGGAGGTTATTTTTTCTGTAGGAGAATCTGATTCTTTAAATTCCGGATATTGTTTTTCTAAGTCTTTTAACTTTTTGAATAATTGGTCATATTCATAATCGGATATCTTAGAATTTGAATCGCGATAATAGGCTAAATCGTATTCCTTAATTTTTTTTCGCAATTCTTCAATTTCAGACCAGATAAAAATGTCGCTCATTAATTTCTCCAATATTATTTTAAACAAAAGATTTTTAAACACTATTTTTTGTCAAACTATGAAAAATGAAAAATGATATTTTGCGGGAATGTAGGCAACTTGA
>JAMOQM010000099.1 GCA_027064005.1 Candidatus Cloacimonadota bacterium
TCCGCTCATTAGTTTGGGAAGTAAGGTATCCTCATCTTCTCTAATGTGCGGATTTGTCCAAGATTAAATATTACTTTATCAAATAACAGTTTTAACTGATAAGAATATTCTTTAATTTCTTGTATTTTAAATTTTGGGAAATCACAATTTTCAATTCCAGTTCCACTTACATTTGGTTGAGCACTTCCTGTTGCTGTGTTTTCAATATAATCTTTACCAAAATCAGATTTTAAATGAAGATAAGCCAAAAAACGACTTCCATAATGCTTTTCTTTTATTAGACCAACTCGTTGATTTAACCATAATGAATATTCTGTTGGAGGAATTATTCCCATTTTTCCAATTTTTGCACCAGTCATTGCAAAAAGAACATCACCTGTATCGATTTTAAAACGTTTATCAATTTTTGAAATTATATCTTCAGATACGAAATCTGTCGAATCAATATCTACAATACCCCCTGAAATATTTTTTATTTTAATGACTTTGTGATAACCACTGTCTTTAAAAGTTTTACTTTTAAAAGCAAATCCATTTTGAATATAAATTATATCTCTTAATGTAGAATTAAATTCCAAACCGGAAATCCAATTTTCATAAAGGGTTTCAGCCATGGCTTCAAGGGTTTTGTTCTGGCGGTGAAGCAAATCAATCTTATCGTCAAGACTACTCAAAACCGCCGCAATAGCCTTTTGCTCCTCTAAAGACTCGGGAATTTCAATTTCAAGATTTTCGATATCTTTTGGTCTTAATGATGGATAAGCCGATGTTGAACCCTCTGCAATTACATCTAAATAATCAACTATTTCATCATAAGTTAATAAATAATATATAAATTTTGAATCAGCTTTTTCTTGCTTAGCCCTTATAACAACAAAACCTGTTGATACAACTAAATTTTTAGGAGAATTTGTAATAAATCCATAATGCCTTTGTATAGGCCTAACAGTCGAATAAATAATATCTTCATTTTTCACTAATCTTTTTGCTCTACTTGGGGCATCTGTTAACTTAACTATTTGCAATGCATCTATCTTTCCTCTTGTAATAGAACCTGTATCTAAATAAACAATTTCCTTATACGGATAATTTTTCCCTATATTTTCAGGATTAGTAACTACAATTTCCCCCAACTTCACCTTTTTCCAGCCTTTTGGGATTTTGTCAGTCATTATTTTCCCTCTCTTTTTCAATCATATTTAATTCCGCCTCTATTTCTTCAATGCTCGGTAGTGCTGATTTCAGTTTTTTCGGAAGTTCTTTAGTTATCCTATATTCACTCACACCGATGGGTTTTGAAATATCCCTTAATGCGTATTCCACCACGGTTTTGTTTTTTGATTTGCAAATTAAAATACCGATTGTGGAATTGTCATTTTCAGATTTTAAGAGAGAATCTACGGCGGAGATATAAAAGTTGAGTTGTCCTGCATATTCAGGTTTGAATTTGCCTGTTTTTAGTTCAATTACCACAAAACAATGCAATTTTACATGATAAAAAAGTAAATCAATGTAAAATTCATCATCTCCTACTTCCAGTCTGTATTGTCTTCCCAAGAATGAAAAACCGTTTCCAAGTTCAAGCAAGAATTTTGTTAAATGTGCTAACAAGTCATTTTCAAGTTCCCTCTCATTATAATCTTCTCTAATACTGAGAAAATCAAAGCAATAAGGGTCTTTGATAATTTCTTTTGCAAGGTCGGATTGCGGTTTTGGTAAAGCAGTATCAAAATTTGTAATAGCATTGCCTGTTCTTCCATACAGTTTGCTTTCTATCTGATGGATTAAAACATTTCTTGACCAGCCGTTTTCTATCGTTTTTTGAACGTAGAATAATGCTTCTTGCGGATT
>JAMOQM010000100.1 GCA_027064005.1 Candidatus Cloacimonadota bacterium
AGTTTTGACTTTCTGACCTTTGATATTGTAAATTGTCAAATCAACATCTCCTGATTTCGGTAAATCAAAAGAAATGGTGGTGCCGGAACCACGATTGGAAGGGGAATGGAACGGATTGGGATAATTTTTCATTGCATACTTGTTTAGCGGATTGATATTAATATCACCGTTCTTTGTAAAATTAAAACCATATTTATGTACTTCTTGTCTTGAAACAGAATAACAAATATTACTATCAACATCAAAAAATAAGCTAGTTGTTCCAATATCAAACATAAAGTTATTGTAAGGTGAAAAATCAGGCAATTCATTAAGATTGAAGAAATACGCCTTTCCGAAGATATCATATGAAATAAAATTCCCCTCCGTAACTTGATTATGCAATGATAGATTATTGGTAGTAAAATTAGAAATTTCACTAAACAAATTGTTAATATCAAAATGATACAACACATTTATAGCAGAGGAAATACCATTACCCGAAAAAGTAAAGACAACATATTCATTATTCAATATTTTGGCAGTTGAAAATTGATTAAATCCTGGTGGATATTGAATAGAATAACTTGCTATTTCTTCAAAAGGAAAAACATTTCTTTCATATATTTTTATATTATTATCAACCTTAATAAAAATATAACTTTCATTAAATCCTAATAATGAAGGTATAAAAGAGAAAATTTTAGTGCTAATAATATTTCGACTATAATCTTCATTTAGAGTAAAAACGGAAATCTTATTGGATATTAAATCAGTTGAATAATAGTAAGGAGCTATATATACTAAATCTAAAGGATGGGTAACACTTTCTTGCCTAACAATTTCAATTTCATTATTAAATTTAAAATAAACCAGACTATAAATATTATTTTGATATTTACAAAAGATTCCTATACTGTCTGAAAAAGCAGGAATGAAACTAATTTTATAGTTATCTAATGTATCAATTTGAGTAGGAATATTTAGGTCAAAGTAATCGAATGCATTGGTCATTGAATTCATTAATAGATATTGAGATGTTAGTTTATAATTTAAATAATCTCTTGATCTTCCAAATGTTTCATCAAGAGTAATCGTATAGTTTGAACTTATAGCTAATCTATTAATTCCACTATATCGACCTGCTAAAAAAATTTTATTATTTATAACTTCAATTCCATCAAAAGAATCTCCAATTAAACTACCATATGATAAAGAACTCAAATATATTGGATTTTGAATATCCTCAATATTATATAATTGTAATTTTTGTCGTAAGTTGACAACTAAAATATTATTGTCTAAAATTTTCAGTTTATGTGGAGTATCTCCGTTACTATTTTGTAAATTTATAGAAGTTACATAACTCGGTTGTTGTAAATTACCGATATTGATAATATTAATAGTGGAATAATTACTCAAAAAAAGATAGTTCTCAAACGTTGAAATATGATAGCATAAGTCATTATTGGGTAATTGTAAAGTAGATAACAATGAATATTCTAAATTTTCAGATTTTTGAAATATCCTTATAAATGAATGAGATTGAATTATTTTGGAATCTATCATCAGTGAATCAGTTACCAAGAAATTCATACTATTAATATCAGAAAGTAAACCTTCATATTCAAAATTTCTTCTGTTATAGACAATTACAGGTAAGGAAGAATTACTACGACCTATAAAAATATATTTATTGTCACAATTAACATTGTTTCCTGATGTACTAATAAGAGAAAGTTCATTAACAATACTCATTTGATCATTCTCAATATTAACTACAAATAGTTTTTTTTCATTATTAAAAAAAATATCTGTAAAATATAAACTGTCCCCAAAGACACATAGATTTGTGATAAATCCTCCACATTCAATATGATCAGATAGAACTAAATTATTATTTTCTACAGCGAACTTCTCTATTTTTGAATTACTTGCAGAATACAAATAACCATTTTGAAAAAGTATCTCTCCACAATGTTCAGCACTATAAACAAGTGCCTCCTGGTAATTAAATTCAGTTAAATTTATAGAAAAAATTTTAATCGAAATAAACAATAACACTAAAAACATTATCTTTCTCATTTTTACCTCCAAAAATTTAATAAAAAAGTTATGGTATTTTATAGTTTTGGCACAATAATTGCGGGGGGGTAAACGTCAAATATTTACACAATGAGAAAACTTCAGAAAAATATTTTTTATGAAAACATGATTCCAAAATCTCATTGTTACTCCTATAATTTTAATTATTTGCAATTTAAATTGGAGAAAATAAGCGTCAACATTTTTTTAAGATTTAAATTTTTTCTAAAAAATTAAAGAAAAATTTAACCACAGACTTTCACGGACTGACACAAAAATGTAGAGACTAGACAATCTTATCTCTACAATATTAATTTTCCAAATCCCTTGTATCCTAAACCTTGCATTGACAGGACTTCCTCATCGGCTAACTTCCGGGACTTACTTCCCGAAAGGGAGTTCCTGAGAAATCAGCAAAGCGACGATAGGAATCGTCGCCTTCTATTTCATCAAAAGGCATTTTTTGTTCCTGAACTTCCCCATTACAACTCTGCAAAATAATGTATCCCCAATAAAGACAAACTTATCGTTATCATATCACAATCAAAGAATTTGATATTCCCCTTTTAAAAAATCAAATTTTCAGCTAATATATACGTCAAATTCTAATCATTATCGAATTCTTGAACGGATGGTATTTTTTATCCTTGACGTAAAAGTTTGTAATCTGTTTTTGGATTAACATATTTATAAATATTATTAGTTAAGGAGATTATAATGGCTAAGAATCGACGCGGCAAAGGTTTAGTTAAAGTTCCAAACCACGGAAGAGGTGTTTGCCCGGTTTGTAATAGAACCGGAATTAAACTTGTTTGGGAAATAAAAGACAAAGATGGTGAAGTTGTAAAAGTTTGTAAAAACTGCAGAAACGCAACTCCTGAAAAACTTGAAGCTTAAGAATTAAAAAATTACGTTTTTAACCCGAATAATCGGGTTTTTTTTATTTAGGAGTTATTTTAATGAAAAAATATATCACAATATTAATTTTATGTTTTAGCATAGTATCAATTTATTCTCAAACAATTCTATTTGATTTAACTAAAGACGAACTAGCAGGAAATGCCGACTGGACAATTGGTTATTCACCAAATTGGATTGGCGGGATCTCAGATTTTGGACAAGCTTTACGAAATTTAGGTTATACAACAAATACTTTAAACGGTAATAATATTTCTTCCTCAGATTTAGCAAATTGCGATGTTTTTGTAATACCGGAACCGCAAAATACTTTTTCACAATCAGAAAAATCTGCTATAATTAATTTTGTCCAAAATGGTGGCGGGTTATTGTTAATTGGCGATCACGACGGAGCAGACAGAAATGGAAATGGTTGGGATGCGATCCACGTTTATAATGAAACTTTGGATATTTCCGATAATTTCGGTTTTTATTTCAATTACGATAACGAATGGCAAGATCCAACAAATAATATCGAAAATCCTCGAACAGCAATAACTACCGGTGTAAATGCCGTGGGAATGTGGGGTGGTTCAACTATCAATACAGGTTCGAGTGGAGTTTGCCATATCTGGTTAGATAGCAGTCACACATTACCTTATGTTGTATCCTCAATTGTAAATCAGGGAAAAGTTGTGGCAATGGGAGACAGTTCTCCTTTTGATGACGGAACCGGTAATCCCGGAAATAATCTTTATGACGGTTGGAATGATTTGGACGATGCAACTCTTGGTGTAAACATCATCAATTGGTTATTATCAGACGAAACAAGTCCGATAACAATTTCAAATGTAAATTCAAGTCCGGCATTTCCTACCGCTGATGATGACATTACAATTTCATGTGAAATTTCTGCTGAAAATTCTTTGAATTCTGCAATACTTCATTGGAAAACAACCGGAGCTTTTACAACCGCAGTAATGGATTTATCAAATAATACCTACTCGGCAATCATTCCAAATCAACCGAATAATACGAACATTTCTTATTATATCACAGTATCTGATAATGATGGCAATTCTATTTCCGCACCAACAAATGCACCAAATACTTGTTTTCATATCACAATTGGAAATTCAAACGATATTTATAATATTCAATATACAACTAATTCCGAAGATGGAACATACCCTTCCGATTCTGAAGGTCAGATTGTTACTGTTCACGGAGTTGTTACAGCAACAGATTTTGGTGGAAATTCAATATTCATTTCTGATCCTTGCGGTGGAGAATGGCACGGAATTTGTGTAGATGGTTTTTCGGGAAATCCTCAAATTGGAGATATTGTTCAATTAACCGGAACTATTTCCGAATATTATGGTTTTACAAAAATCACCGATTTAACTTCTTCGGAAATTATCGGAAATCAATCACCAATTCAACCAATTATTGTAACAACTGCCGAAATAGCATCAAACGAATCATTAGAAGGTGTTCTCTGTAGAATTGAGAATGTTCACGTTACCCAAACCGAAGATAATTATAATGAATGGTATTGCAGCGATAATTCTTCCGAGTGTCAAATTGATGACGGCATTTATCAATATCCAAATCCCATAAATATTGGTGATACGTTTTCCTCAATTATGGGAGTTGTGGATTATGCTTACAATGAATATTCTCTAAATCCAAGAGATATTAATGATTTTAACAGCCCGGTTTCTAATGATGATAATACGATAAATAGCTTTGTAAAATTGTATCCTAATCCTTTCAATCCTTTGAAAACAACTTTGAATCTTAATGTCAGAGCAAATTCAAAAATCAGTATTTATAATCTAAAAGGTCAAAAAATCCGATCTTTAAATAAAACTAATCTCTGGGACGGGAAAGATTTTTCGGGAAATATTGTCTCAAATGGAATCTATTTTGTGAAAATTTCTTCAGAAAAAACATCTTTTGTGAAAAAAATAATGGTCGTTAAATGAGCAATTTTCACATCAAAAAAAAATTCGGACAGCATTTTCTCACAGATAAAAATCTTGTAAAAAAAATTGTGCTGTCCGCCAATTTGTCTGCCGATTCACAAGTTTGGGAAATTGGACCGGGAAAAGGAATTCTCACGGAAGAATTACTAAACAACGTAACCAATTTAACAACTTTTGAAATTGACCAAGAATTATATCCGATATTAGAAACAAGATTCGGCACAAAAATAAATTTAGTGAAAAAAGATATTTTACGAGTCAATTGGAATGACTATTTTACCGATCAAAAAATTACCATCGTAGCCAACCTTCCTTATCAAATCACCAGTCCTTTTTTATTTTCAGTAGCAAAATATGCCGATAAGTTTGACAAAGTTGTCGTTATGATTCAAAAAGAAGTTGCCGAGAGAATAAATTCCGGTGTCGGTACAAAAAATTACGGTATTCTTAGTCTCAAAATCCAACACTATTTTGATGTTGAATTTCTTTTCAAAGTAGATAAAAAGATGTTTTTCCCACCCCCGAAAATAGATTCGGCCGTTATTCGATTAACTCCGAAAGCAAATAAAATGTATTTGGAAAATGAAGATCTTTATTGGAAAATTATCGAAACCTCATTTAGAAATAGGCGGAAGATGTTGCGTAAAAATCTTCTAAGTATCATATCAAAAGATAAAATGGCTGAATTGGAACAGCAATCAGGAATATTATTAACCAGACGCGGCGAAACCCTTAATGCACAAGATTTCTATAAGCTTTACTCTGCTATTAATTCTTTGTCTTAAATTATTTGGCTCCACACAATATTTTTCCGAATATGAAAATTATAATGATGATGTAAAATTTAATAACCATTATTCATATAAAAAGAATTTTAGTTCGACCGACTATTTTCTTTTCAAAGGAGATTTTTCTCTTCAAAATAATTCTGTATTTAAACGTAAAGGTACGAATGACAAGCTGTTCTGGAAATATAATCTTAATCGATATTCGACAGATTTTTCTTTAATCTCAGGATATCAAGTTAATAATGATAAAGGAAAACCTGATAAAATATATTACAAAATCGGCAATATTACAAAGTCTTTTGGAATCAGTATTAATAAAAAAATTTTAGAAAACATTTCTGCAAATTCGCAAATTTCTTATCTTAATCAAAAAAAGACAAATTCCTCGTACATCTATAATTTGGAAAATAACGGTTATAATTTTATCAATGGTTTGGCATTTAATCGTCTCGAAAACAACAATAAATTAAAATCATCTTATGAATATAAATTGCGAAGAATTAAACTTAACGATTATAGAAATCAAAAATTATATCTCGATTGGCAATATCAAATAGGAAATAATTCCATTCATCCAATCCTAAATTATGTTGATACAAATTCCTCTCTTTATGATTATGATAAGAAAAATGACAGCCAAATTTTTACTCTGAAACAGGTTTTTATAAACTACAATTACCTTCTCGATAACTTAAAAATTTTTTCATTTTCGAGCGAGTACTCAACTAAAATTAACAACTATCAGGTTAAAAATTCCCGAAATTATTTTGAGAAAGAAATTAATTATGATTGCTTGATCAAATTACCGATTTATGGCAACATTCTTTCCTTCAATTTTGAGCGAAATTTTGATGATAAAAATTATAGCCACAGTCAGAATACTTTGAATTCAGATTACCGAAATTTTGCTTCTTCTTTGAAAATAAATATCTCTGACCGCGACTCAATTACCGTTTCTACAGATATTTCATTAAAAAAAAATAACTATCCGGATGAAGCAAATTCAATGGATAACGACCTTCAAAAAAGAAAATTTAAGATCTTGATAAATTATTATCCAAATGATTTTATCAATTTTAAAAATACATTTATGCAAACAAATACCCACCAGGTTTATCTTTTTAGTTCAATGTCCGGCAACAGTAATAAAAAAGTAACCTTTACCATCATTCCCCGAATTTCCATATTATTTAGCCGAGTTTTTTCGATTGAACAGGAATATCATCTTCGGGCTGATTATGATCGATATGATTGGCTAATTTCCGGAGATGACCGCTATTTTAGAAAATTTTCTGCCGAATATTCCTTTCTTTATAATACAAAACCACTGGTTTTTGTGAAACGCTACCTCTGGAATAAGATTAGATTTAATAAAGTAAATCCCAATTACACCGATCTGAAAATTATCTATAAATACGACACAAATAACTCCGGCAAAAAAACTTTTGATGATAATTATAAATCTCTTGCAACTAACAAAACTCAAACCTGTACAATTGATTTTGTAAAAAATATTGATAAAATGAGTTACCGAATCAGACCTAAAATGTCCTGGAGTAACAAAAGAGAATTAAATCAAATATTCTCACTCACTTACCATTTTAATGATAAAAGCAAAACCGAAATGATGCTAAATCCTCTCTATATTCATCATAAAAAAACTCTTTGGAAAATTATGTTTCAATTTGATTATAGTTTTTAAAATTGTTAAATTTGAGAAAAAAAGCCGGAATAAATCCGGCTCATTTATTTTAGAAAGTTAATGCGATGAACTTATTTATACCTAAACGAGATTTTACATAAAGCAATAATACGTTGTTACCGTCTTTGTTTTTATTCTTTAAAACTTTCTTCATAATTTTGTTGTAATCAGAAATATCAGATACTTCTTGTCGGTTAACTTCAAGAATAACATCACCTAAATCCAAACCGGAATTTCTGGCAGGACTATCTTCGCTAATCTCACAAACAACAACACCGGTATCAGATTTTATGTGATTTTGTTTTGCGTAATCGCTATCCAAAGAACATACTTTAATTCCTAAATCTGAACTTTCAGAATCACTTAAAGATGAGACTTCATTATTAGCAGGATATTCTTCCAAAACGATTTTTAATTTTTTAATTTTTTTGTCTCGTAAAATCACAATTGGTAATTTCACTCCAATCTCACTATTGGCAACGATAATTCTGAATTTAGATACATTTTCAATATCCTTATCGTTGAATTTGAGGATAACATCACCTTTTTTCAATTTTGCCGTTTCAGCCGGACTGTTCTTTTCCACTTTGGCAATTAAGACTCCGCCGATATGTTTTAATCCAAGAGTTTTGCTTAATGAGGCATCTAATTCCTGAGGTAAAATTCCCATATAACCTCTTAAAACTTTTCCTCTTTTCATCAAATCTGTTGTTACTTTTTTGACGATATTAATCGGAATTGCAAAACCAATTCCGACATTTCCACCGGCCGGAGTTGTAATTGCAGCGTTAATTCCAATAACCTCTCCTTTAATATTTAACAACGGACCGCCACTATTTCCGGGATTTATCGCCGCATCTGTTTGGATATAATCTTGATATATCGGAGTTTTATTGCCGAAATTCAAATTTGACCTTCCCTTTGCAGAAATAACCCCGACAGTTACAGTTCTGTCTAAACCTTTACCAAATGGATTTCCAATTGCAATTGCCCAATCGCCCACTTCGAGACTATCGGAATCACCAAAATTTGCCGTAATTGTTTTTTCATCCTTCTTTACTTTGATTTTGATTACCGCCAAATCCGTCATTTGGTCTTTGCCAACAACTTCGGCAATGTATTTTTCTTTATCTGCCAGACTAACAGTGATTTCACCTTTATCTGCATTTTCAACAACATGATTATTGGTTACGATATAAACTTCATTGCCTTTTCGTTTGAAAATAAATCCACTTCCCATTGAAACCATTTTTCTATCTCTTGGAATTTGTGGTCTGAAGAATTTAAAAAAATCATTATCCGGTAACAAATTATTGCCATAAACATTTGATTTGATTGTTGATTCAACTCGGATATTAACAACCGCCGTTCGGACTTTTTTAACAACATTTACAAAAGGACTTTTCCCGTTAGAATTGACCGGTAATTGGGCAAATAAACCTGTAACAACCAGCACAATCATCGTTGTAAGTAGTAGTATTTTTTTATTCATCTTAACCTCCGAAATATTTTTAACCTTAACGAATCGATTTATTAAAAGTTACAAATTTATTTTAATAGATTAGAAATGTGAGAATAATATTTGCTAATTGTTGAATGATATTTTATTGAACAGAACGATTTCCCCGGTTCATCCCTATTTATTCCGGTAATTCTTCCCGATTGCTCAAGAATTGTAAGGATTTTAAAAATATGACAACCATAAATTCCTAAAACCAAATTTTATTCGGTAACATCCATAAATCCTGAACCTTAAACCTTCCACCTTTTTATTTTGTGTCCGCCCGTGAAAGTCCGTGGTAAGTTTTTCTTTCATTATTTATATTATTTTTGTGTCTGTATGTAAAAGTTTGTGGTAGTTTTTCTTTCATTCTTTGTCATTATTTTTGTGTCTGTATGTGAAAGTTTGTGGTTAATTTTTCTTTAATTTTTTGTCATTATTCTTGTGTCTGTCTGTGAAAGTCTGTGGTCAGTTTTTCTTTAATTTTTTGTAATTATTTTGTGTTAATTCGTGAAAATCTGTGGTAAGCTTTTCTTTCTTGTCATTCTTCCCGATTATTCGGGAACTGGGAATCTCAAGAGGTTTTTTACGATAAAATAAATTTGGAGCAAAAAAATGAATCCAATTCTTTTTTAGGTTAATAATTAACCTCTTAAAAAAAGATATTGACTCTTATTTTCTCAACCGTAAATTTGCAAATAATTAAAAATTACAGGGAGTAACAATGAGATTTTGGAGATCATGTTTTCATAAGAGATAAAATTTAGGAGGAGAAAATGAAAAAAGTTATAGCGGTAATATTTGTTTTGTTAACAATTACCTTAAATTATGCAAACGATTTTAGCTACGAAAAATTATCGGAATGCTA
>JAMOQM010000101.1 GCA_027064005.1 Candidatus Cloacimonadota bacterium
AAGGATGAAAATATCGTTAGGTTTTTAGAAACAGCTTTGATAAATTCCTCAATCTGGACTTACGAAGAAACGATTCAAAAAATAGAAGAATATGAAGGGATTTATTTCCCGGCTCACATAAATGCCAGCAATTACAGTGTTTTATCTCAATTGGGTTTTGTACCGAAAATACCAAAATTATACGCAACAGAAATTATTTTAAAGGAAAGTTATGAGAATTTTATAAAAAATAATCCCAAATTTTCAGAGTTAAATTTATTAACAAATTCGGATGCACACTATTTAAAAGATATTGCAAATGCATTTTCATATTTTTACCTTGACCGGTTAACGCTAAAAAATATATTTTCACTCATAAAGAAAAATAATAAAAAAAAATATATAAAGAATGGGAGGAAAGATGTCTCACACTTGTGATAAAGATCAGGCACTTTACGACGAATTAAAATTGGTTATTAACGAAAAAAAGAAATTAAGAAATCCCTTAATTGAGATACTTCACAAAGCTCAAGATATATTCGGTTATCTTCCGGTTGAAGTACAAATGTTTGTCGCTGAACAACTTGAAATCTCACTTTCAAAAGTTTATGGAGTTGTTACTTTCTATAATCGATTTTCAATGACACCTCGTGGAAAATATCTAATTAATGTTTGCACGGGAACAGCTTGTTATGTAAAAGGTGCACCTAAATTAATCCAAATGTTAAGCGAAGAACTTAAAATTGGAATGGGAGAAACAACACCGGACAATATGTTTACTTTGTCAGAAGTAAGATGCGTCGGAGCTTGTTCATTGGCACCGGTTTTGGTTATTGACGAAGAAACTTACGGACGTTTGGACACAAGAAAAAAAGTCAAAGAAATATTAAACAGGTATCGAGGATAATTTGCAAGATCTATCTTTGCATTTAATGGATATTATTGAAAACTCAATTACCGCCGAAGCGACATTTATAGATGTTGTTATTGAACGTAATGAAGTTGATAATTATCTTAAATTTATTATAACAGATAATGGTTATGGTATGGATGCTAAAGATATTGATAAAGCAGTTAATCCTTTTTATACATCAAAAGCTCAGAGAAAAATTAAAGTTGGTCTTGGAATACCTCTTTTTAAACAAAATGCTGAATTTTGCAATGGATTCTTTATTTTAGAAAGTAAAAAAAACATCGGTACAAAAATTACCGTCCAATTCGAGTTGAATAATATTGATCGAATGCCGTTAGGCAATATTGGCGATACGATGTTAACTTCTATTATTGGACATCCAAATGTTAATTTCAGATTTGAATTAATTTGTAAAAATAAAAATGTCAAAATGAGCAAATTTGTCGTAAATACCGAAGAAATTAAAAACGAACTGGGGGATGTCCCAATAAATTATCCGGATGTTGTTCAATATTTGGATGAATTAATTAACGAAGGAATAAAAAAAACATATATGGAGGAACACTGATGAAAACATTAGCTGACCTTAAAAAAATCAGAGAACAAGCTCAAAAAAACATGAGCTTAAGAGAATCTAACAACCGAATTAAAATTGTGATTGGTATGGGAACTTCCGGTATTGCGATGGGTGCAAGAGAGGTTATGAAAACATTTCTTAATGAACTTGCTAATCGCAAAATTGACGATGTTTTGGTTACTCAAACAGGTGAAAAAGGGCTATCTTCAATGGAACCTGTTGTGGATATTATTGAAGAAGGAAAACCTACAATAACCTATGGTTTGGTAAATTCTGAAAAAGCAAAAAGAATCGTTTCGGAGCATATTGTAAACGGTAAAGTTATTGAGGAATTTGTCGTAGAAGCTAAATAAGCGGAGGTATAATGTCACAAAATAAAAGAATGGATGTGTTGCTTTGTTGCGGATCAGGTTGTATCTCTGCCGGAGCAAAAAAACTCAAAGAAAAAATTATTGAATTATCCAAAAAACATAATATCGAAAATGAAATAAATATTATTGAAACAGGGTGTATGGGACCTTGTAATTTAGGTCCCGTAATGACAATTTATCCCGAAGGTGTTTTTTACCAAAAAGTTAAAGTAGAAGATATTCAAGAAATTGTAGAAGAACACTTTATCAAAGGTCGTCCGGTAAAACGTCTTATGTCTCAAGGTGATAATAAAGTAATTTCTGAAAAGAAAGAAGTTCCGTTTTTTCAAAACCAAGTGAAAGTTGCTTTAGAAAACTGCGGATATTTGAATCCTGAAAAAATCGAAGAATACATTGCTTTAGATGGTTATGAAGCCTTAGTTACTTCTATATTGGAAAAAACTCCCGAAGAAGTAATTCAAGAAATTAAAGATTCAGGTTTGAGAGGTCGCGGTGGCGGTGGTTTCCCAACAGGTGTAAAATGGGGTTTTGTTCAAGCAAATAAAAACAAACCGAAATATGTTGTTTGTAATGCTGATGAGGGAGATCCGGGGGCATTTATGGATCGATCCTTACTTGAAGGTGATCCCCACAGAGTTTTGGAAGGTATGTTAATTGCAGCTTATGCTGTTGGTGCTTCCAAAGGATTTTTCTATATCAGAGCGGAATATCCATTAGCTGTTGTTAGAATTAAAAACGCTATCGAACAAGCTCGTGAATCAGGATTATTAGGTGAAAATATTTTTGGAACCGATTTTAGTTTTGATGCTGAAGTGAGAATGGGAGCCGGAGCATTTGTTTGCGGTGAAGAAACCGCTTTAATCAATTCTATAATGGGAATGAGAGGACAACCAAATCCAAAACCGCCTTATCCGGCAAATTCCGGTGCTTGGCAAAAACCTACCTTAGTAAACAATGTTGAAACTTTAGCAAACCTTCCGACAATTATGAGAAAGGGTGCAAAATGGTTCTCTTCAATGGGTACTGAAACGAGTAAAGGTACAAAAGTTTTTGCTCTTACGGGAGATATTAAAAATACGGGTTTAGTTGAAGTTCCAATGGGGATTTCTCTAAACGATTTAATTTTTAATATCGGTGGCGGAATGGCTGAAGGTAAAAAATTTAAAGGCGTTCAACTTGGCGGTCCTTCCGGCGGTTGTCTAACTGCAGAGGATTTGCAAACTCAAATTGATTATGAATCATTAAAAGCAAAAGGTGCAATGATGGGTTCAGGTGGTGTAATCGTGATGGATGACACCAAATGTATGGTGAATGTCGCAAAATTTTTCCTTGAATTTACCGTTGATGAATCTTGTGGAAAATGTGTTCCTTGCCGAGTTGGTTTGAAACAAATGTATAATATTTTAGATAACATTACAAAAGGAAAAGGAAAGAAAGGTGATATTGAGCGTTTAATTACATTAGGTGAAAGTATTCAAAAACTTAGCCTTTGTGGTTTGGGACAATCTGCACCTAATCCTGTACTTAGTACAATAAAGAATTTTAGAGAAGAATACGAAGCTCATATTAATGACAAAATGTGCCCAACTTGCGTCTGTACTGATTTATATCATATTGAAATCGACAAAGACAAATGTATCGGTTGCTCATTATGTTCAAGAAAATGTCCGGTTACTTGTATTACCGGCAGTAGAACTGAGAAATACACTATTGCTCAAGTTGATTGTATAAAATGCGGCAATTGTATCGAAGTTTGTCCTGTTAGTGCAATTGATAAAATACCGGGAATGAGTTCTGAAGTTTTAAACATCGCAAATAATATCGAAGAAGATTAAATTCTTCTTCAATGATTTTTTAAGAAGTAGCCTTTAACCAAGGAGCTTGTATGTACGAAAATATATTAAATAAGTATCAGCCTGATAAAGATAATTTAATTTATATTTTGCATGATATCCAAGATAATGATTCTCAAAATTATGTATCGGAAGAAGCGATTAACGCTGTCAGCGATTATTTGGATATTTCGCAAAGCCATATTTATGGAGTATTGACTTTTTATAGCATGTTTAGTGTTAAACCGAGAGGGAAAAATATCATAAGATTATGTGATTCACCTCCGTGTTTTTTAAAAGGATCAAGCAAATTGTATAAAAAAATTTCGAAAATGCTGAATGTAAAAAATGGACAAACAACTAAAGACGGTAAATTCACATTGGAATTAGTAGCTTGTTTAGGGGTTTGCGGTAATGCTCCGGTAGCAATGATAAACAACGATATTTATGCCGATTTAACTGAAGAGAAAATTGAAAAAATTATCAAAAAAATAGATAAAGGAGATGACAATGTATCGTAACCATATTCTATTCAGTATTGATGACTCTTCTTTAAAAGCCGGCGTTAAAGATGTTGAAAACATTTTTAAATCGGAATTAGCAAAGTTAAATCTTCTTGATGAAGTAAATGTCTTGGAAACCGGTACATTAGGTTTTTTTGGTAAAGGTGTTTGTGCTAAAGTTTATCCTGAAAATGTTATTTATGCAAACATAAAACCAGCCGATATTCCCGAACTAATTTCCGAACATTTTTTAAAAGGTAGGATCTTAAAACGTCTTGTCCTTCAAAGTAAAAATACCTCCCAAATTGATTTGAATTATTCTAAAAGAATTGTTTTAGAGCATTCGGGAATAATTGATCCGGAAAATATCGACGAATATCTTGGAGTTGGAGGTTATGAAGCATGGGAAAAAGCTTTAACTTCTATGTCTCAAGATGCTATCATAAAAGAAGTTAAGGATTCCGGGTTACGTGGAAGAGGTGGAGCTGGTTTTCCAACCGGATTGAAATGGAGCTTTACCGCCCCTTTAAAAGCACCTCAGAAATATTTTGTAATTAATGCTGATGAAGGAGAACCGGGAACTTATAAAGATCGTTTGATTATGGAGGGAGATCCTCATAAACTTCTTGAAGGCATAATGATTTCTTCTTATGCAATTGGAGCAACCAAAGCTTATATCTATGTTCGAGGCGAATATAAACTTTCCATTGAAAGACTAAACAAAGCTATTAAACAAGCCAAGGAATACGGATTGATAGGGAAGAATATTTTTGACTCCGGATTTGATTTAGAAATTGGAATAAAAGTTGGAGCCGGTGCTTACGTTTGTGGAGAAGAAACAGCTTTAATAGAATCTTTAGAAGGAAATAGAGGCAATCCTAGAGTAAAACCACCATTCCCGGGAGTCGAAGGAGTTTGGCAAAAACCGACAGTTGTAAACAACGTTGAAACTATTGCTAATATCCCATCTATAATAAAAAATGGTGCTAAATGGTATTCTGAATTTGGTACTGATGAAGTTAACGGAACAAAAGTTTATACAATAATGGGAGATGTTGAAGTTCCCGGACTGTGTGAAGTTGATATGGGTACTACTTTAAGAGAAATCATTGATAATTATGGCGGAGGAATGAAAGAAGGAAAAAAATTCAAAGCAGCTTTAGTCGGTGGAGCAGCCGGAGTTTTCCTCCCTGAAAAATTATTAGATGCTAAAATGGATTATAATAGTCTTAAAGAATATTCGGCTGTTTTAGGTTCAGGAGCTATACTTGTGATGGATGAAAGTGCTGATATCGTAGAAATGCTTGGTTCAATCCTAAAATTCTTTAAACATGAATCATGTGGAAAATGTTCACCTTGTCCACGAGGAAATGAGATTTTAAATAAAATTATCAAAAAAATTATCGCGGGAAAAGGGAAAGAAGAAGATTTAGATACTATGATTAATGTTGCAGAAGCGATGGCCAAAACTTCTTTATGTGCTCTTGGACAATCACCAATAATGCCAATTAAAACGGCAATAAATAATTTTAGAGAAGAATTCTTAGCTAAAAATAAAAGTAAAAAATAAAATAGATTATGGAGGAATCATGATAATTTATATCAATGGTAAAGCTTGTAAAGCTAATCCCGGACAATCTGTTCTCCAGGTGGCAAAAGCAAACGATATTTATATCCCGGCTCTTTGCTTCCACGAAAGAACTGGACCGGCGGGGAAATGTAGAGCATGTGTTGTACAAATTGAAGGTAAACCAAACTTATTTACCTCTTGTACTTTATTTGCTACTGAAGGATTGAGAGTGATTACAGATTCACCGGAGATCAGAAATTCACAAAAAGTTGTCGTTGACTTGATGATTTCTGCCGGTAAACATTATTGTATGACTTGCACCGCAAATGGTGATTGTGAACTTCAAGATGCAGCTTATTATCTTGGAATTGAAGAACCTTCTTATGACTTAGGTCCTAAAGAAATCGATATTGATGAATCAAGCGAATTTATCGTTGTTGATCGTTCAAAATGTATTTCTTGCGGTAGATGTGTGGCCGGATGTAACTACACGGTTTCAAATGAGGTTTTGGATTTTGGAATGCGAGGTTTTGATACAAAAGTAATTTTTGATGCTGACCTTCCAATGGGAAAATCTACTTGCGTTCAATGTGGAGAATGTGTTCAATTATGTCCTGTTGGGGCAATTATTGATAAACGTGCTGTCGGAAAAGCCCGTAATTGGGAACTAAAAAAAGTTGAAACAGTTTGTCCATATTGCGGAGTTGGTTGTAAATTAGAACTTCATATTGATGAAAGAACAAATCGTATTGTTAAGATTTTAGGTGTTGAAGATAGTCCTACTAATGAAGGAATGCTTTGCGTAAAAGGTCGTTTTGGATATGATTTTGTGGGAAGCGAAAAACGTTTAACTACTCCTCTTATCAAAGAAAACGGCAAATTTAGAGAAGCTTCTTGGGAAGAAGCGACGACATTTGTTGCTAATAAATTTAATGAAATTAAAGAAAAATACGGGCCAAAATCTATTGCAGGATTAACTTCTGCAAAGACTACAAATGAGGATAACTTCGCATTCCAGAAATTTATGCGAAAGGAGGTCGGCAATAATAATGTCGATCATTGTGCCCGGTTATGCCACAGCTCTACAGTGGCCGGTCTGGCTGCTTCGCTTGGTAGCGGTGCTATGACAAATGACATCGCAGGTATCAAAAAAGCTGACGTTATCTTGATAATCGGTTCGGATACAACAGAAGCTCATCCTGTTATTTCTAACAGAATAAAACAAGCTGTTCGAGAAGGATCAACTAAACTAATAGTAATAGATCCTAAAAAAATTAGAATGGCTGACTATGCAGATATTTATGTTGCTCAACGTCCGGGAACAGATGTTGAAGTTCTAAATGGTATAATGCAATATATTATAAAAAATGATCTTTATGATAAAAAATATGTTGATTCAAGATGTGAAGGTTTTGAAGAATTAAAAGCTGAAGTTATGAAAGATAAATATTCTCCTGAGAATGTAGAAAAAATATCTTTAGTACCAGCTGATAAATTAATCGAAATCGCAAAAATGTTTGGTGGTGCTAAGGTTGCAAGTCTTTATTATGCAATGGGTATTACGCAACATACAACCGGTACTGACAATGTTTGGTCAACTGCTAACTTACAAATGCTTTGCGGAAATATTGGCGTTGAAGGTGGAGGAGTTAATCCTCTTAGAGGTCAATCAAATGTTCAAGGTGCTTGTGATATGGGTGGACTTCCAAATGTTTATCCGGGATATCAAAAAGTCGTTGATCCGAAAGCCAAAGCTAAATTTGAAAAAGCTTGGGGAGTAAATCTTTCCGATGAAGTTGGGTTAACGCTTACCGAGATGTTCAGTGGTGCTCACAAAGGCACTGTAAGAGCAATTTATGTTATGGGTGAAAATCCATTCTTAAGTGATCCTGACCAAAATCATATTATAGAATCTATAGAAAATCTCGAATTTTTAGTTGTTCAAGATATTTTTATGACTGAAACAGCGGAATTAGCCGATGTTGTTCTTCCTGCTTATACTTATGCTGAAAAATCAGGTCATTTTACAAATACAGAACGTCGTGTTCAAAGATTAGTTCCTGCTGTAAAAGCTCCCGGTGAAGCAAAAGATGATTGGGAAATTATTCAATTAATAGCAAACAAAATGAGCGGAGATTGGAATTATACAACAACTAAGGATATTACTGATGAGATAAACCGATTAGTTCCTCAATATAAAGGAATTACTTGGGAAAGAGTTGGCAGAAATGGTTTGCAATGGCCTTGTCCTTCTGAAGATCATCCGGGAACTCCGATTCTCCATGTTGGTAAATTTGCCCGCGGATTAGGAAAATTAAAAGCTATTGAATTTAAAGAACCGGCAGAATTACCGGATGAAGACTATCCGTTAATTTTAACAACCGGCCGTGTTCAATTTCAATTCCATACCGGAACAATGTCTCGTAAAACCGATGGTTTGAATAATTTGGCTGGACCAATGGTAATGTTATCTGTTGAAGATGCAGAAGCTATGGGTATCCAAAACAGCGAAGTTATTGAAGTTTCTACCAGAAGAGGAACAATTAAATGCCCTGCCTTTGTTACAAAACGAATGATGAAAGGCGTTGTTTATGTACCTTTCCATTATGTTGAAGCTCCAGCTAATCGATTAACAAATTCTGCACTTGATCCGGTTGCAAAAATACCTGAATATAAGGTTTGTGCCGCAAAAGTCAGAAAAATAAAATAAGAATCTAAGGTGGGTTTTTCCCACCTTTTTTTTTAAAAAAAAGGAATTAAAGAATGTTAGAATTAGACCGGGTTGTTAATAAAATAATTATTGATAAAATTAATGATAATGAATATAAAGAAGTTTGCGATTATGGATGCGGAAAGGGTGAATTGTTAAAAACAATAATTTCAAGTATTGGTAAAAGGCCAAATTATACAGGAATAGATTTCTTTTCAAAATATAAATTAGATGTTAAAGAAATCAATATCAAATTTGAATGTTTCTATAAATTTTTAGATTAAAAGAAAGTAAAAAGAAAACAACCACGAATGTTCACGAATGAAGACGAATTAACACGAAATTAAGAAAGAAAAGTAAAAAGAAAAAACTAAAAAGTAAAATGAATAAAGAAGTACAACGACTTTGCAAGTCGTTACAAACAAAATTTAAGAACATCGGAATGTACGACCGGCGGGAGTTCTTCCGATTGTTCGACTTCAAAACAAAATGAATAATGAATAATGAGAGACGAAAATAAAAAGTAAAAAGTAAAATGAAGAATCTAAAAATCTAAGCTTCAGGAGCAATTAGGATTTATTGGGAATGCTTCGATTCACTCCAAATACATTTTTATCCGTGTTTATCTGTGTTATCGGTGGCTAAATTCTTTTTTCTTATTTATGTTTCTTATTGAGAAAAAATGAGGAAAAGAGAATTTAAAAAGAAGATTTCAACTTATGAAGAAAGTTATAATTATTATTATCAGCTCTTTTTTGTTTCAATTAATATTTGGAAATGAAATTAAAAATAATGCTGATCTAAAAGAAGCAACTTACAATGCCAATATGTCTTTGGGGTTAATAAATGGTGTTTCCGTTGG
>JAMOQM010000102.1 GCA_027064005.1 Candidatus Cloacimonadota bacterium
ACAACTTCATCAAGATGCCAGTATGTATGAATCTCATTATGTTGATGGTAAAATTGATGGAATGAAAATCAAAGCTATTCAAATTGCAAAAAATTTATTACAAAACAATATTGCTATAAACGTTATTGTTGCTTCAACCGGTTTGACAGAAGAAGAAATAAAATCATTAAAATAAACGGGAAAAAATATACGGAGGAATAAATGAAAAATTACGATGTTGCTATTATTGGTGCAGGTCCTGCCGGTTTATCTGCTGCTTTATATGCAGCGAGAGGTGGATTATCTACAGTTATTTTTGAAAAAGGTCTCGTTGGGGGACAGATAACTTTGACAAATGATGTAGAAAATTATCCGGGTTTGGAAAAGACACTTTCCGGTTTTGAGTTAGTGGAAAGAATGAAAAAACAGGCTTTGCAATTTGGTGCTGAAATCCGAGAAGAAGGTGTTAAAGCTATCGGACTTCAAGGTAATTGCAAACTTATTGAAACAACAAAAGATGAGTATTCATCAAAAGCTATAATTTTAGCTACAGGTGCTCATTCTAGAAAATTATCTGTTCCGGGTGAAGAAAAATATACAGGACGAGGTGTTTCTTATTGTGCTACTTGTGATGGAGCATTGTATAGAAATAAAATTGTTGCTGTAATTGGCGGGGGCGATTCTGCAGTTGAGGAAGCATTATTTTTAACGAGATTTGCGAAAAAAGTATATTTGATTCATAGAAGAGATCAATTGAGAGCTGTCCAAACAGTTCAAAATAGAGCTTTTGAAAATGAAAAATTAGAAATTATTTGGGATACTGTTGTTCAAGAAATTAAAGGCGATAAATTTGTTGAAGGGCTGGAATTGTATAATAAAAAAAGCAAAACTACAATGACTTTGCCTGTTGACGGTGTATTTATTTATGTTGGAATTATTCCTAATAATTCTCTTCTGGAATCAAGAGTAACTCTTGATAAAGGTGGTTTTGTTGTTGTTGACCAAAATATGCACACAAATATCGAAGGTATTTTTGCTGCCGGTGATAATGTGAGTAAAACTTTGCGTCAAGTTGTAACAGCAGCCAGTGATGGAGCAATTGCAGGATTTTCCGTAGAAAAATGGATTGTTGAAAATAAAGAAAATTTTAAATAACAATAATGAAAAAGAGGCATCATTTTGTCTCTTTTTTCTTTCCTTTAAATATTTCCCTGAGAAAAATAATAAGCCCGATTATCATTCCCAAATAAATAGTTAAAAATCTCCACATAAAAGTTAAAACAACAACATCAGTTTCTTTGATATAGTTTGCTAAAATTGCTGCAAATCCGAATTCTGCAACTCCTGAAGCTCCCGGTGTTGGAGTGAAATACATTACGAAAATAACCAATAATTGAACCGAGAATAGAGTCAAAACAGACAGATGATATCCCATAAAATGAAGTAAAATTACAGTCGTCATTAACATTGCAATAACATATAATATTGTTGAAATAATCGTCAAAAAAATGAACTTCTTTTCCCCATTAAAAAAATTTTTTATACAGTGTGAAAATGAAGCTAACTCTTTATTTATTTTTTCAGAATATTTTTCAAATTTAACTTCTTTTATGATATGTTTATCTCTTAGAAAAAACAGAAGTTTATTTACGACTAAACTTAACAATTCAATCCGAACAGCAACAAAGTAAAAAAAGATAAAATATGCAATTATCAGCAATAATGAGTAATGTAAAATATTGGAAAATGTAGAAATTTTGTCTAAACTTTTTTCAGTAAATAAAATAATTGGTACGGAAAAAAATACGGTAAAAGTTGTTAAAACCGTTCTAATTAAGGTGGCCGCACTGGAAATTCCCAAAGGGATATTTATTTTATTTAGAAAAAAAACTTGGGCTAAACCTCCACCGGTTGAGAGCGGAGTAGATTCAGAGACAAAAATATTTATGAATACGAGTTTGATTAAATCCTTATATCTGATTTTGTATTTTAAAGTTCTGAGTACGAAATACAGCCTGAGTCCATCTAAGTGAAAAAATATAAATAAAAATATAAGGAGCGAACCTAAGTGCTCTGCATTAACAAAAATTCTTAAAGTATCCCAATCAATAACTTTAAAATTTTTATAAAGAATAAAAATTGTAGTTAAGGAAAGAATAATAAAAAATAAACTGCCATAAATATAATGGGCAGGTTTTAGCAATTTATTTTGTTCATCCAACTCTTTTGTTTTTTCGCTCAAATTAACTCCCTATTATTTTATCTTTAGGTTATTCTTTTGAAATTAATTTTACTGTCCAGAATTTTCAAGTTCTCAAGCAAAAATCAAAAGAGATTTTGAAATAATAAAAATTGTTGTTGCTCATTTTTCATCATTATAAAATCTGGTTCAATAGTATTTTATTGGAATATTTGTTAAGAAAATGAAGAAAATTTCTTATAAAATAATTCCCAAAGAATCAAAATAAAAAAGGAAGAATTAATGTTTATAGATTATTCGAGAATAAAAGTTTTTGCCGGAAAAGGCGGTAATGGATGTACGAGTTTTAGAAGAGAAAAATTTGTGCCAAAAGGTGGTCCCAACGGTGGTGATGGCGGTAAAGGTGGCGATGTTATTGCTGTTGGTGATGAGAATGTAAATACTTTATTAAAATACAGATATAATAAACAGTATAAAGCAAAAAACGGAAAACATGGATCCGGTAAAGATCAAACGGGAGAATCAGCAAAACCTATTTATTTGCATTTTCCGTTAGGTACGGTGATCTATAATATAACCGAAGGAAAACACGAAAAAATTGCCGAAATAATTCATCACGGAGAAGAAATAATAATTGCCAAAGCCGGGCGAGGAGGTCGTGGAAATACGAAATTTGCGTCAGCAACCAATAAGGCTCCAACTTATTCGGAAGAAGGTAAAGAAGGTGAATACTTCGAGCTTGAAGTCGAGTTACAACTTATGGCTGATGTTGGACTTGTGGGATTTCCAAATGCCGGCAAATCAACATTTTTATCTAATGTCTCAGCTGCGAGACCGAAAATTGCCGATTATGAATTTACAACTTTGCAACCTAGTTTAGGTGTTATCAAAGTTAGTGATTATGAATCATTTGTAATGGCTGATATTCCGGGAATAATCGAAGGTGCCTCAAATGGTAAAGGATTAGGAATACAGTTTTTGAGACATATTGAAAGAACTAAGGTGCTTCTATTTTTGATTGATGTGAATTCGGAAGATCCGGCTGAATCATATAAAATCCTTAAAAATGAGCTTCATGAATATGATCCGTATTTGGATGATAAACCGCATTTAATAGCTTTGACGAAAATTGATACGATTGAGGAAAACGATAAAGAAGAAATTTTAGAAAAGATAAGAGCTCATTTTGAATCTATTAATGATGAAAATATTATTCCAATCTCATCTTTCACCAAAAAAAATGTAAACAAATTACTGCATTCATTATTTGCAAAAATAAAAGAATATGAAAAACCTCAGGAAATGGATTAGATTACTCACGACTCCCGGTCTGGGTATAAAACTTAGCTTAAGGCTGATTGAAAGTTTAGGAGATCCGTCAAATTTTGTTGGTGTGAAAAGTCCTATTCTCAAGGAATTAACCTTTATCTCTCAAAATATTAAAGATAAGCTTTCTTTAGATATTGATCCTCCAAATTGGGGGAGAATTCAAAAAGTTATGGAAAGTAAGAATATTAAATATCTGACTATTTTAGATGATGATTACCCCTCTTTATTAAAATCCATTTTTGAACCGCCTTTGATTTTGTTTTATCGAGGAAACTTTGATAGTGAAAAAATAAGGCGTTCTCTTGCAGTTGTAGGAACAAGAAAATGTACTTTTTACGGTAAGGAGCAGACGAAGAAAATTGTGGAAGGTCTTTGTATGTCCGGAGTAACAATTATAAGTGGATTGGCTTTGGGAATTGACACGATTGCTCATTTCTCCGCTGTTCGGAATTATGGTTACACTGTTGCTGTTTTAGGTAGTGGAGTTGATTATATTTATCCACCTGAAAATCGAAAATTGGCTGATGAAATTCTAAAAAACGGGATTTTAATTTCTGAATTTTTACCGGGATCAAAAGTTGAACGTTGGAATTTTCCGCGTCGAAACCGAATTATAAGTGGAATGAGTCTCGGTACTTTAGTTGTGGAAGGTAGCAAAAAAAGTGGGGCAATGCTTACTTCAAAATTTGCTTTGGAACAGAATAGAGAAATTTTTGCTTTACCCGGTGATATAAATAGGGAACAGGCAGAAGGTCCAAATTATTTAATAAAACTTGGGGCTAAGTTGACAGAATCTTCTAATGATATATTAGAGGGGTTGAATATTAAGATTTCCAAAGATGTTGAACCTGCTTTCTTTCCTGAATTATCTTCAGAAGAAGAGGAAATATATCAAATTATTTTGAAAAATAAACCCGCAATTAGTATCGATAATCTTATTATTAATTCACAAAAACTGTTTTCGGAATTATCAACTATTATTTTGCAATTGGAATTAAAAAACATAATTAAACGTCTGCCGGGAAATAAAATAGCACCGTTATTTTGACGAGAACATTTTCATTATCGAGAAGATAAAATGAGAAAGAAAAATAATGAAGATAATTTTATTTGTATGTCTTTTTCTTAAAAATAGAGGTGGTTTATGTTAAATTTTTTGACTTCAGAAACCACCTTTTTTGTTCAAATTTTCTTTATATAATCTAACATTTCTTTATAGTTATTAAAATAATTATCAGATAATTCCACTAAGATATTTTTTTTATTTTCGGAAAATTTATCAAAAATAGCCCAAACAGACATTTCTGCATTTTTAGCAGCTTTTACACCGTCGGTTAAATCTTCAATTACGAGGCAATTATTTGGTTCAACATTCAGTTTTTTGGCAGCAGTTAAAAAGATATCGGGGAAAGGTTTCCCTTTGATTCCATTTTCGCCGGTAACAATTGTCTCAAAATAATCTAGAATCCCATTTTTCTTTAAAACAGCTTCAGTAAGAAGTCTGACATTACTTGTTCCTATTGCCATTTTAATTTTATTTGATTTGAGAAAATCAAGAAATTCAAGAACGCCGGATTTGAGGACGATTGTGTTTTCATAATGATAATATGCAATTTTCATCCATCCTTTAATTATTTCTTCCATTGATTCGGGAAGGTTAAATTTTTTTTTGAAGTGAGCAGCAACCTCAAAGAAACTATTTCCGCCCTCCAAATCTTCAAATAAATCTTCGGTTAATTTTATGTTTCCGGACGTTAAAAAATCATTATCGATTTGTGACCAAATTCCCATTGAATCGATCAATGTGCCGTCTAAATCAAAGATTACAGCTTCATATTTCATCTTTCACTAACTCCTAAATAACAAAAAATTTCGGCTGGTTTTTGTAAAATAGCGGTTGCTCCATTTTCTTCTAATTCTTCAACGGAACGGAATCCCCATTCTACACCAATCGGAATACATTTTGAATTCAAACCGGTTTGCATATCAACATCGCTATCACCGACAAAAATAATTTCTTCGGGTGTTAATTTCATTTTTTTGATGATTTGATTAGTTGTAATTGGATGCGGTTTGAGAGGAAATTCATCCGAAGCACCTTTGACATCAATAAAATCATAATTTTGGAAAAAATATTCCACCATAATTTTAGTGAATTTATCAGGTTTATTGGACAAGATTGCCATCTTAATATTTTTTTCTTTGAGGGAGTTTAACATTTCTATTATTCCCTTGTATGGTTGTGTTTTACGATGCCAATTCTTATGGTACAAATCTTCAAATTCAATACTCATTTCATCGATTATAGATTTTTTTACAACTAAATTTTCGCTTTTTAATGCTTTCTCAAAAAGCCAGTCCAGACCTTTTCCGACAAAATCGTTGTATCGTTCAACAGCATAAGTTTGGAACCCTCGACGTTCTAAAACTGTATTTGTGCAGAAAGCAATGTCATTTATTGTATCCAAAAGCGTTCCGTCCAAATCAAATATAATTCCTTTTATTTGCATTATTTCTCCGAATTCTTATTAAATTTCTTCTTCAAGTTGGATAAGATTCAATCCTGTTTCTTTATCTTTATTTCGATTTAATTTTTTGCTAAAAGTCTCTAAAAATATTTCGCAAGTAGCGCTTACATTTGCTTCAAAAAGGTGTCCTCCGATAGTTTCGTTATTTTTATTTCCCAATAAAATGTGAAGGTGAGGGTAATATTTTTCATCAATTTTAGAAACATTTCCTAAAAGAGACAGGATTTCATAATCTCCGGAATATTCATTTGAAAGATATTTTTCTTCCGAGAAAATATAAGCTCCGATTTTGGCAAAATTACAAGCTCCAATTCCGGAAATTTGAGCGGAGTTAATATTGAGATGAGTACAGAACGTTTTAATTGATTCAATTATTTTTTCGTTTCTTTTAATTCTAATAAGCCATTTATTTTCGGTTAATTTTGAATAAAACATTTTTACCTCAATTATTTTTTAAAATCATTTAAGATGAAAAGGAAGTTGAAAATCTTGTTTAATTATCCCCTTTTTCTTCATTTCAAATAAAATCTTTTGGAAATAATTGAAATCTCTTTGCGAGAATCTTTGGGAGAATGAAACGGTATAAAGTGAGTTTTTTGTAATTTTCATATTGTAGTGATATAATTCTTGTGAAATTTTATAAGATGAAATCGGATTGTTTTGAATGTAATCTATCATATTTCTCGTTTGGAAAATTAAAGAATCAACTTCAGCCTTTTTTTCAGAATATCTTTTTCGGTTTACCACAATTCCGCTGTTTGGAAAATAAGGAAAATCTTTTTCGGCAAAATTAGAAATTTTATAAGGACCGTAAAGTTTGAAAATTTTATCAGGAAAGAGGAAAATTCCGTCTAATTTATGATGATAAAAATCAGCTATTAATTTCAAAGTATTTTTGTATTCAACTATATTTTTATGAGATTTATTACTTAGAAGAAAACTCAGCGAAGTGTTTTTCAAAATACCTAATTTACCCGAATTGATAACCTGATTCTCATTCATATCATTATAATAAATTAATTTGATTGAATTGCGAGAGATAGGACTTAAAAATTTAATTTTAGGCTTTTTAGTGTTTTCTAATCTTAGAATTTCAGGATAAGGAATAATTGCTAAATCAATGTAACCTTTACTGACATCTTTGGCTATTTTGTTATAGGAATCATAAGTTTCAACATATTTCATCTTTGTTGTGGAAGTGAAATTAGCAATAGCTAAATCAATTGGCAGTCTGGTGTAATTTTCACCAATCACACCCACAATTAAAGAATTTTTATTTGTTTTTGAACAACTGACAATTACAAAAAATACTGAGATTAAAATTAATATTTTTTTCATAATAAAAAGGCATACCTGTTTGAAAAGGTATGCCAATAATGACTATTTATTGTCTAATTCTTTGAATACTTTTTGGATAATGTCAGAAGCTTCATTTAATTGTTCTTCTGTGATTACCAATGGTGGAGCAAGTCTGATAATGTGTTGGTGAGTTGGTTTGCATAATAAACCGTTTTCTTTTAATTTGATACAAACATCCCAAGCTTCAATACCGTCTTGCGGCTCAATAATAATTGCGTTAAGAAGTCCTTTTCCGCGAATTAATTTTATTCTTGGAGAATTGATTTCAGCTAATTTTGCTCTGAATTTTTTACCAAGGTCATTTGCTCTTTCAGCAAGATTTTCATCTTTAACAACTTTTAAAGCAGCAACTGCCACGCTACAAGCTAATGGAAAACCACCAAATGTAGAACCGTGTTCACCCGGTTTGATAACCATCATAATATCTTTATCAGCTAAAACTGCAGATATAGGAAGAACGCCACCGGAAAGTGCTTTACCTAAAATTACAACATCAGGTCTAACGCCTTCCCAATCACAAGCTAATAATTTACCTGTTCTTGCTATTCCCGACTGAACTTCATCAGCAACAAAAAGAATATTGTGTTTTTTACATAAATCGTAAGCTTTTTTGAGATATCCTTCATCAGGAACAAATACACCGGCTTCACCTTGGATAGGTTCAACGATAAATCCGGCAATTTCTTTACCTTTTTCTTCAAACATTTTTTCTAAAGCTTCAATATTGTTGTAAGGAACTTTTTCAATTCCCGGTACAAAAGGACCAAATCCAACTCGACAATCAGGATCTGAAGATGCACTGATGATAGCAATTGTTCTTCCGTGGAAATTACCATCAGCGAAAACTAATTTTGCTTTATTTTCTTCGATACCTTTTTTATCATAACCCCATCTTCTGGTAATTTTCATAGCAGTTTCAACTGCTTCGGCACCTGAGTTCATTGGGAGAACCATATCATAACCGAAAAATTCCGTGATATATTTTTCATATTCTCCTAATTTATTGTTATAAAAAGCTCTTGATGTAAGAGTAAGAATATCAGCTTGATCATGCAAAGCTTTGATGATTTTTGGGTGGCAATGTCCTTGATTTACTGCGGAATATGCGGATAAAAAATCAAAGTATTGATTTCCTTCCGGATCCCAAACGAGCGGACCTTTACCTTTAGCAATAACAACAGGAAGTGGATGATAGTTATGTGCACCGTATTGCAATTCTAACTTTTTAGCTTCTTCTGAAGAGACTGTTCCATATTTTAATTTTTCTGTCATTTTTCCTCCAAACTTTTTTTTTCTTAACAAAAATAATGAGTTTTTATGTCAAATAGTTTTATCTTCGGGCTCCCCCCGAAATTTTTCAAAAGAGTGTCAACTGCATTTTTTCAGCCCCGACGTTCTTAAACGGTAATTTCTTATAACTTTTTCATTCTGTAAAAGTTTGCCAATTGTGATAGTAGAACAATCTGCCGGATTGTTTATTAAATTCCTCAACCTGTGAAAATCTTTTTTGATCGTAGAAATGCCCAAATTTGCGTCTCTACTATTTTTAAAAATTTAGGGAAGAGGACAATATTTCATTTTTTCCATTGACAATATTTTTTCAAAAATTCAGATGAATTTTGTGTGTTCATTGAAGCCTTCCGGAAGAAATAAACAAAACGAATAATGCCGGTTCGCTCTCTGCTAAAAACTTTGCAACTCACTTATTAGA
>JAMOQM010000103.1 GCA_027064005.1 Candidatus Cloacimonadota bacterium
TTGCAGAAGTATTTTGATCATCGCGAAAAACTTTTTGAGTTTGTTAATGATACAATTGCTTTGGAAAAAATTCCGAGGACAGAGGCTGAGGTTATCAATACTAACGTCTCATATAATATAGAAAATATTGATCTTGAATCACTTAAGATGTTCATTAATTTACATCCGATGAATGATTTTAGGAGGATTAATAAATTTTTAAAAGAGATCAATAAAACTTTAACCACAACCGGAATATATATTGGATGTGCGGAAACTTTGGAAGAGCGGAAGCGAAATCTTATAGCAGGTTATCCCAAGTTTATCGCGAGAATATATATTTTGTTTGATTTCATTATAAATAGAATTTTTCCAAAATTAAATGGATTCAAGGCGGTTTATTTTTTTCTAACCAAAGGAAGAAATCGTCCTTTATCAAAATGTGAGATTCTGGGGCGGTTATATTATTGCGGTTTTGAAGTAATTGCTACGAAAGAAATTAGGAATAAAATATTTTTCGCGGTTAAGAAGATTAAAGAACCGAGTGAAGACAAAAATCCTTCTTATGCACCAATTTTTAAAATGAGAAGAAGTGGTAAGAATGGCAAGCCAATCTATGTTTATAAATTTAGGACGATGCATCCTTACGCTGAATATCTTCAGCATTATATGGTTGAGAATTACGGTTATGGGGACAAAGGTAAAGTTGAGGATGATTTCCGAGTAACAACTTGGGGAAAATGGATGAGAAAACTTTGGTTAGACGAATTACCGCAACTTTTGAATTGGGCGAAGGGAGATTTGGCACTTGTAGGTGTGCGACCATTGAGCGATCGTTTTTTGAAAGAATATCCCGAGGATTTGAAAGTAGAACGTTTTAAACATAAACCCGGTTGTGTACCGCCATATGTCGCTCTAAAAATGCAGGCAGTTGATGACTATATTGAATCGGAGAGAATTTATCTTACAGAGAAGAAAAAGCATCCTGTTTGGACAGATATAAAATATTTCTGGTGGGCAGTTTATAATATCTTGGCGAATAAAATAAGAAGCGAGTAGTGATTTTTCAACTAACAAATCGAATGACACGAACAAAAGATCAAAAAAAAGTTGGTTTTGTTAGCTTAGTTCGTTGAAAAGATGATTGTGTTTCAACTAACAAATCGAACGACACGAACAAAAAGATCAAAAAAAAGTTAGTTTTGTTAGTCTAGTTCGTTGAAAAAATGATTGTGTTTCAACTAACAAATCGAACGACACGAACAAAAAGATCAAAAAAAAAGTTGGTTTTGTTAGTCTAGTTCGTTGAAAAAAATGAGGTAATATGGATTTAATTTATAAAGAGGAATTTTACAGAATTAAACAGGCCTGTATTACAGTAAGGCAGGAACTTGGTAATGGATTTCTAGAAAAAGTATATGAAAATTCTTTAAAAATTGAATTAGAAAAATTAGGCTTTAATGTTGAAACTCAAAAAGAAATTTTAGTAAGATATAATAAGCAAGTTGTAGGGAAATACTATGCAGATATTGTTGTAGATAATAAAATTATTCTCGAATTAAAAACAGTTGAAGTTTTGAGTAATATTCATAAATTACAGATACTTAATTATTTAAAAGCTACCGGATTTAAGTTGGGGCTTTTGATAAATTTTCCGAATAACTCGTTAGGTTTTGATATTGAAAGAATCCCAAATTTTATGGATTAAAGATAAATGGTATTTTTCTAACAAGTTTAACATTAAATTTTTAATATACTTGTTTGTTGGTTTTGTTAGTCTAGTTCGTTGAAAAAAATAAGGAGAATTGATGAAAAAGATCAAATTTGCATTAGTAGGTTGTGGCAGGATTTCTCGAAAGCATGCCGAAACGTTAACAACCCATTTAAAAGATAAAGCTGAATTAATAGCTGTTTCAGATCCTCAAGGGGACAGAGCGGAAAAGGTTGGGAAGGAATATGGGGTGCCATATTATAAATCTTATGATGATATGTTGTTTGAGCATCCTGAAGTTGATGTTGTAAATATTCTTTCTGAAAGCGGAAATCATGCTAAACACACAATTGACATTGTTAGAAAATATAAGAAACATATTGTAACCGAGAAACCTATGGCATTAACATTGGAAGATGCGGATAATATGATTAAAGCTTGTGACGAATCAGGGGTAAAGTTGTTTGTTGTTAAGCAAAATCGTTATAATCTTCCGGTTATGAAATTGCGGAAAGCTCTTGTAAACGGTGATTTTGGCAAACTGGTGATGGGAACAGTCCGCGTTCGCTGGTGTCGTCCGCAACGTTATTATGATCAAGATGAATGGCGTGGAACTTGGGCAATGGATGGTGGAGTTTTTACCAATCAGGCATCACATCATGTTGATTTATTAGAATGGATGCTTGGTGAACCTGTTTCTGTTTTTGCTAAAAGCAGAACCGCTCTTGCTGATATTGAGACAGAAGATACCGGAGTTGCGGTAATTACTTTTAAAAACGGTGCAATTGGTGTTGTGGAAGCGACAACTGCTACTCGACCTAAAGATTTGGAAGGATCGCTTTCAATACTTGGAGAAAAAGGGAGTGTTGTAATTGAGGGTTTTGCTGTTAATAAAATGAAAACCTGGAATTTTGAAAATCAAAGTGAGGAAGAGCAAAAAGAAATTCTTACAAATAATAATGAAAATCCTAACAATGTTTATGGTTTTGGGCATATCAGATATTTGGATAATGTTTGTGATTCTCTGCTTCATAATACAAAAGCTCTTGTGGACGGACTGGAAGGCAGAAAATCCTTAGAATTGATTAATGCTATTTATGAATCGATAGAAACCGGGAAAGAGGTGTTTCTAAGATTTCAACCGAAAAAATGTAAACTCGGAAGGAAATAAAGATAGTTTTAACCACAGACTTTCACAAACTTTTCACACAAAAAGGATTAACTTTTATTTTGCGTCTGTCCGTGAAGGAGCGTGGTAGTTCTATTTAGGTTAATGGAAGAAAATGGAAGTAATTTAACCACAGACTTTCACAAACTTTTCACAGATAAGAGAGAGATTTTTAATTTTTTATCTTAAGAAGAAACACATATTTTAAACGACAAATTTAGACAACTCTTCATAAAAGAATCTTTTAGTTTTTTTGTGTCTGTCCGTGAAAGAGTGTGGTGATTTGTTTTAATAATTGCGGGGGGAATATGTATTATGAAAAAGTATTGTCAGACAAGATAATTAAGACTTCTTATAAAATATATGATTATTTTGGTAATGGTTTTTTAGAAAAAGTATATGAAAATGCTTTAATGGCAGAGTTTAATAAAAGAAAAATAGAAGCTAAAAATCAAATACCTATCAATATTTTTTATGAAGATATACAAGTCGGACAATATTTTGCCGATATTCTTGTTGAAAATAAAATATTATTGGAATTAAAAGTTTGTAAAAAAATAGAACCAATTCATAAAGCTCAATTATTATATTACTTAAAAGCGACAAATATAAAAGTAGGATATTTGATTAATTTTGGTAATGAATATAATCTTGAATTTATTAGATTTGTTAATTAACCACAGACTTTCACAATCTTTTCACAGACAAGAAAGAGATATTTAATTGTGTATTAATATTAAGGGTGTCTGTCCGTGAAAGAGTGTGGTAGTTTTATTGAGGTTAATGGAAGAAAATAGGAATAATTTAACCACAAATTTTCACAAACTTTTCACAAGAAAAGTATTATTTTTTTTTGTGTCTGTCCGTGAAGGAGCGTGGTAGTTTTATTGAGGGTAATGGAAGAAAATAGAAAATAATTTAACCACAGACTTTCACAATCTTTTCACAATAATTTTTTTTCTTTTGTGTCTGTCCGTGAAAGAGTGTGGTAGTCTATAGGAAATTTGGGAAATGAAAAAATTACATGTTGGAATAAAAAATGTCAAATTTGGAGAAAACGTCAAAGTTATTGAGCCGGTTAATCTTTACGGATGCGAGATCGGTCAGGATACATTTGTCGGTCCTTTTGTGGAAATTCAATCCGATGTAAAGATAGGGAAGAGCTGTAAAATTCAATCTCATTCTTTTATTTGTTCTTTGGTTGAGATTGGAGACGATTGTTTTATCGGGCACGGCGTAATGTTTATTAATGATCTTTTTCAGTCTGGCGGACCAGCCGGCGGAGATTCATCAAAGTGGAAATCAACGAGGATAGGCAACAACGTTTCAATCGGTTCAAATGCAACGATTTTACCTGTAAATATTTGTGATAAAGTTGTAATCGGAGCAGGTGCGGTTGTTACGAAAGATATAACGGAATCCGGGATTTATGTTGGTAATCCTGCAAGAAAAATTAGAGAATTTTAAGTTCTAAAACTTATTGGAGAAAAAATGATTACTAAAGCAATTAAAATGAATGATGGTCTTTTTATCCCACATATTGGTGCATTTGAGGATATAAAAAAAGAAGTTATTGAGTTAGAAATTGATCTTACAGCTAAAGAATCTGCAAAATTGGATTACAAAGAATTAAGAGGACTTGCGATAATGGAAAGGTATTACAAAAAAGAAGCACGGTCAATCAAAGATAATTCTTTAAATGAAAAGATTAATCTATTAGAAAATGAAAAGATTAAATCTATAAATGATTTATTAAATGCTATAAATAATGGAGATTTTTAATGAACAATTTAATCTTTGATAGTAATGTAATTATTGATATATTAACTAAGAGAGATGAAACTCAGGATTTGTCTTCAGAAATCTTTATAAAAGCAATTTTGAAGAAAAAAGCTTTCTTATCTGTATCTCAAGTCCATAATTTAAGATTTGTGATTAAAAGAAACTATCCTGAATTTTATCAGGACTATTTAAAAATTGAAGGAAAAATTGAGATAGTAAAAACGCCTTCTTACATTGATCTTGAAAATGTATTGGCAAAAGTTGATATTGAAGATTACCTTATTGAAATTTCAGCAAAATTAATAAATGGATTAATTATAACAAGAGATCAGAAATTTTTGGAACTTTCTCAAATCACAATTTCCCCCAAAGATTATTATCTCAAATATAAAAACAGTCATACAAAAATAGATTTCTTAGACCTGAAAACTCAATACTTGTCAATGCACAATGAGATGGATAAAGCGATTGATAATATCATAAGTAATACTGCCTTTATCGGTGGAAAATCTTTAACGGATTTTAATGAAAATTTTGCTAAATATATCGGGACTAAATATGCCATTGGCGTTGGGAATGGAACAGATGCTCTGATTATTTCTTTAAAAGCATTAGGTTTAAAACCCGGTGATGAAGTTCTGGTTCCTGCGAATAGTTTTATTGCTACTTCCGAAGCTGTAACTAATGCCGGCGGAAAAGTTGTTTTTGTAGATTGCCATCCTGATTTATATACTGTTGATGTTGAAAAAATTGAGGAGAAAATTACTGCCAAAACAAAAGTAATAATTCCTGTGCATTTGTATGGTCAAGCAGCCGATATGGATCCGATAATGGAAATTGCCAAAAAACATGATCTTAAAATTCTGGAAGATTGTGCTCAAGCTCACGGAGCGAAATATAAAAATCAAAATGTTGGTACTTTCGGAGATTTGGCGTCATTTAGCTTTTATCCTGGTAAAAATCTTGGAGCTTATGGCGATGGTGGAGCAATTGTTACCAACGATGATAGCCTGTTTAGATTGTGTAAAATGTTTGCAAATCATGGAAGAATTGAAAAATATAATCATGAATTTGAAGGTGTTAATTCCAGACTGGATGGATTACAAGCAGCAGTTTTGAATGTTAAATTACAACATATCTCAGATTGGAATAAGAATCGTCGTCGTGTTGCCGAGCTTTATAATAAGTATCTTGCTGATGTAGAAGAGATTGTCCTTCCTAAAATACTTTCGGATGTTGTCCCGGTTTATCATTTATTTGTAATTAGAACAGATAAACGCAACGAGCTTAAAGATTATTTAAAAGAGAATAATATATCAGCCGGAATCCATTATCCAATTGGACTTCCTTTTCTAAAAGCTTATGATTATTTGGAATCTAAACCCCAAGATTTTCCTGTAACTTATGAATATCAAAATAAGTTGCTGAGTTTGCCTATCTATCCCGAAATGACTGAAGAGATGGTTAAATTCGTTTCAGAAAAAATTAGGAATTTCTTTGTTTAGAATAAGATAACTGCGTATGAAGACGAAACCAGGAATGAAGACAAAACCAC
>JAMOQM010000104.1 GCA_027064005.1 Candidatus Cloacimonadota bacterium
TGTACCGGATTTAATTGCCATTGACACCGCCTAATGGTGTAACCCCATTTCCGATTTTTTTACTGTATCTTTCACTCTTCTAATTTCCCACTCTTCAGGAATTTTCAATCCAATCAATACCGCTTGGTTTATATTTTTATATGGTTTTAGTTTTATGTCAATCAACCACTTTTTTATTTTTATGTGAAATAATAGATTTCACATTTTGTTTTGTAACTACTTTTTTACCTGTAGTTTTTTCCAATTGCAAGCGAGCAACATTAGCCACTTTCCCGCCTTTCTTTGCTACTTCTATATTTTCTTCAAAATTATTAGGTTCTTCTTCTTTTGAAATTTCGGTAGTTGATGCTTCTGCCAACATATTAAAAATCAATTCCAGGTTGGTCATATTATCTCTTAAATTTTCCTTTTTCAAATCCTTAAAAACTTTGTATTCTTTTGTTGTCAATCCGCTCCACGCTTTTGTGATCTCATTAGTTAGGATAGCATATTCCAATCCTTTTTTCACACCTCGATTATCCCATTCATCAGTAAGTTCTTTGCGAATCTCAATACTTTTCAGACGCTGATTTACCCAATCTTTGCTATAACCTTTTTTGAGGTAAGTTTCCATTGCCCGTTCAAAAGCCAATTCAGGATCTTCTATTTCATCAATTCTTTCGGAACCCACTTTTGCCAACCATTGTTTAAAAGGTTCGGCTTTTTTAGAAGGAATAGATTGAATAATTCTAAGAATTCCTTCAGTATCAGCGGTTTGTATTTTTCGCATTTTACCATCGGCTGCTAACATTTTAAGAGGGGTACAAATTGTACCCCAGTTGGAATTCAGTTCGGGATTTCGAGAGCGCATTTTTTTGATATATTGTTTTACATCAGCACTTTCTGATAATATTTCAACAACATCCTGTACGGAGAAATACCATTTTTCTTCATCTTCATTCCAAAGGGTACGCACCTGTTTTTGTTCAAATAATTTTATTGCTGTTTCTTTACTCATAATTTAATCCTATTTGCATTAACTTAAACTTTCTTAATATCAGTTTTATCATTTTTACAAATATCAGAAAGGGTTTTATTATGTTCAATCAAGTATTTGTTATAACCTTGTTCCTGATCTTTTATTTTGTCAAAAAGCCCTGAATATTTAATTCGTTTTCTTCGTATTCCTTTTTAAGCTTATATATCATTCTTTTAAATCTACTTTCAACCATTATTAAAACAAAAAACGGCATCATAAATTTTGGGAAATCACTTTGTTTTATCCCCGAAGTTATTAGCAAATCGGCTTTTTCCAAACCGTTGATTCATATTGCAAAATATTGTTATTTTTCATTTATTATTTAATTCTCCTTTCCTGAAACAGAATTTATATTATGAAGTTTCCTGACAAGTTTTTACATTTCTTTGCCTGTAACATTTATACCCTCGAACCTATAAAAAGTTTCCCATATCTTTTTTGATTCAATAAATCAAAATAGCCAAGTAGATGATTGTTTGTACTAATCTTAATCTTTTTGCTAATCATCATTTCCAAAGAGCCTCCTCAAGTTCTTGAGCACAGTGTTATATTTTGAAAAAATCTGTCAAATCAAAAAATGATACCGTTTTAAAAAGTTTATTAAAGATCTGGTATTCGGAAT
>JAMOQM010000105.1 GCA_027064005.1 Candidatus Cloacimonadota bacterium
AAATTTTTTTTAGATTTTTTCATGTTTCCTCCTTTAAATTAACAAGACACAATATTTGCACCACAACCAATATCTCCAGCACAATAAGTATCACTAGATAATAAATTCTTGTTATAAACTGATTTTAAATTTTTTTTAGATTTTTTCATGTTTCCTCCTACTAATAATTGTGTATAATTATACACTGTATCTTTGATTCGTTCTCTGATATAAAAATAGGGACAGAGGATCTCATTTTTTCTAAGCCATAGAGCTTCAAAAGGAGTCTGTCCCAAGTCCCTATATTCCCCATTAGTTGATTTAGTTTCAAGCTACCGTCAAACAGGAGATTGGAAACAGGGACCTTATTTACTATTATACAGAGAGGTTTAAAATGTTCAATAATTTTATTGGAATTGATGTTTCTAAAAGTACTTTTAACTATTGTGTTATTGATTCTCAGCTTACTACCGTTGACCAAGGTATCTGTGAAATGGACATAAAAGGCTTTGAAAGTTTTAAAAACATCATTGATAAATATCAGGATTCTATTATTGCTCTTGAATCTACGGGTACTTATCATATTAATATTCTTTCCTTTATTGCTAGCTTTAAGAAAGAAGTTTACTTGGTTAATCCTGTTCTTATTAAAAGATTTATTCAAACTATTTCTTTGAGAAAGACCAAGACTGATGAGATTGACGCAAATCTTATTGCAAAATTTATTTTTTATCACAATACTCAATTGAAAGAATTTGTTCCTAATAATATGAATGAAATTCTTGCTCTTGCTAGAGTTAGAGAATCCATTAGTAAAAATGTTGCTAAAATGAAAACTAAGCTTAAACAAGATGTAAATACTGTCTTTCCTGAGCTTGTAAAGCATTATAATATCTTCACAAAAAGCATTCTTGGCATTCTTAAAGCTTTTCCTACAACTCAAAGTATAAGAGAAGCTAGTGAGTCTAAAATAAAAGAAGCTGTTAAAGACATTAGAGGTAAAAAGGTTTATTCTACTATTAAAGATATTCAAAAACTTGCTAAAGAATCTATTAGTAATAATAATGGAATTTTTTCTAAAATTATTGAACATGATGTTAAAACATTGAACTTTCTCACCCAAGAACTGGATGAAATCACTAAAATACTTATTGAAGAAATAAGAAAAGAAAAGGAAATTAGTATGGATATCCTGACTTCTATTGATGGTATTAGTGATGTTACTGCCGCACATTTTATGGCTGAAATAAAAGATATTAAGAATTTTGAAAATAGAAATAAACTTATTGCCTTTGCTGGAACTGATCCTTCGATTAAACAATCGGGAACAAGCATTCATCAGAATGGAAGAATTACAAAAAAAGGTTCTAGCTCTTTGAGAAGAACTATTTATATTATGGGGATGAGTCTTATTAGATCTAATCAAATTTTTAAGGAGTATTATTATAAAAAAAGACAAGAAGGATTTAAGCATAGAAAAGCAATGACTGCACTTGGTAACAAACTCTTGAGAGTTATTTTTGCTCTCCTCAAAAAAGAGGAAAAATGGGTTAAAAAATAAAATCATTATTTATAGTTGACTCCTTAGGATCATTAATTAGTTATAATTTTCACTTCTATTTTTCCCTATCATT
>JAMOQM010000106.1 GCA_027064005.1 Candidatus Cloacimonadota bacterium
TCGGTTAAATCTATCTTCATACGTTTCTTTATTTGCTTCGCTTTCTAAAATTTGGAGAATGTGAATATCGTCGTTTAATAACTCGGATAAAAAACCTTCCAATATCCCGAAATTAGCTTTACTTCTTAAAAGCTTTTTCATTGCCCAATCAAAACTAACCAATCTTCTCATTTTTCCTCCGAAATTATTCAAAAAATAACTATAATTATCAATATTTTTTTTATAATCTATTATATTTATGATATTAACAAAGAATTTCATTCTCTTAAAATATGTCAAATAAGTTATGGAATAAACTCTGATTTCTTCGTAATTTTAAAAAATGTTTTCTCACAAACGTTTAGAGGTGAAAACAAAAATTGTAGAACCAACGAAATGTTGATTCTACAATATCTTAGTTTTTTATTATTCAATCGGATTATCTAAGAATTTTCACATAGATTCTATTTTAAAATGAGAATTTTTTTCGTAGAAGTATATTTTCCTGATTTTAATCTATAGAAATAAACACCGCTTGAAATGGTTCTATTGTTGTCGTCTTTTCCATTCCAAATAATTCTATGATTTCCTTTTGAATATTCTTGATTTGTTAGTGTTTTTAATTTTTGACCTTTGATATTATAAACTGCTAAATTAACATTCCCATCAGTAGGAATTGTAAATGAAATGGTGGTTGAATTCCCACGTTTTGAACCTGATGGGTTGAATGGATTCGGGTAATTTTGGGAGAGAATAAACTTCGGATGATTAACATGATTATCAGAATTGCCCACAACCCCGATTTGCAAAGTATTCGTTGGCAAGGATTCTCCAATATCAGAAACAACAGTAAGATAATAGTCATGAACACCATCGTTTTCAATATTTATAGAATTTTGATCTGCCGGGATAGTTTGGATGATATTCCCATCTTGATATAGATTATAACAAATCCAAGTATCCGGATCGACAAGTCGAGGTGGACACCATGAAAGATGATAAACGTTATTATCCATTTCTTTGTCCCATAAAAAATCCGGTTTTACCGGAGAATCTGTGTAAGGATAAATCCAATTGTTATTTAAGGATAATGGGAGCAAAATGTTTTCTTCAGAAATATTGAAATTATTTATTGTAAATCTTTGTTCACTATTGAAACCGTTATCTTCATCATAATCATTAAATTGAACCAAACCTATTCCACGTACAAACCATCTTCTTGAGCTTAATTGATTTTGATAAGAATAATCTAAAATATAAGCCGTTTTGTTTTCATCATTAATAGACAATTCCTGAGTTCCAACACATTCCACGCTAATATAACGGACATCTTCATCACCTATATCAGCGGTTATAAAAGTATCGCCAATATTGAGAGAATCAGGCACAAAAATTGCCTCTTGTTCAACCGGAATTACTTGTTCAACGCCATCTTCCATAAATGAAAAAGAGTATATTTTTACTGCATTATCTTCATGATATAAATTAAAAGCAAATTGGTTCATATTTATAAATTCAGAAACCCATAATTGGTAAATATCGTGGCCGTCTTCCTGATAATTATTATCAATCGAGATTTTAATTGTTGGTTTTTCTGAAGTTAGATTTAAATCCATTCCGGTAATAATTTCACCTGCAGTAATTGTGATAATTTGTGGAGAAGTAACTCCTCCGTAAGCTGTTATCAAATCATAATGGTCAAAATCAGGATCTCCGATATGATTTGTATAAAATCCAAAACATGCTAAATAATAATTGCCGGGTTCGTTAATGTAAATATTGAAATCACCGGGATTAGTCAATAAATCATAAGCAACCGGATCAGAGTCAATAGATTGACCTTCAGCAAATAATCCAACGCCATAATATTGAACTGCATTTGCATCATTACAAGTTAGAGTTCCTGAAATTATAGAAGTTGTTGCCGGATCGAAAATTGGTTGATAGTTAACAACTCCGGTTCCCGAATTATCATTTGCATCAGTGATTGAAGCTTCAATTTCATTTTCGTCAGTTGTGCCCCAAAAGTTGTTTTGAGCACTAATATTTTGGGAAGTATTACAATAAATCGAGCTTGAATTTCCTTGAAAAACATTATCGTGAATTTTATTCATTCCATCATCATCACAACAGTCATTAGAAAGATCTCCGAGATTTGCTCCGGCATCATTGATAATGTAAAATCCGGTATAATTACCGTAAATTTCATTGTCGAAGAAAGTTCCGTAACAGTTTGAACCGTAAAGCATTACACCTGCTCCTGAATTTGGATCTCCATCAACAAAATTATTTCGGATAATGTTTTGATTAACATAACCATGACCTTGATAAAAATAAATTCCTGTCAGATTATTTTCGATGACGTTGTTGATAATGGTTGCATCAATATACCCGGAGTTAAGAATATTTGCTTCGGTAATTCCTTGTTTCCCATTATGGTGAATTCGATTATTTTGGATGGTTGGAGTATTTAGATTGCTGTCATTTTGAGTAGCAAGTTGAATTGCACCATAGTATTGAGTTCCTAAGCCACATTGAGAAATATCATTTCCACTAATCAAGGCATTTGAATTTCCAACAATATAGATTCCGCTTTTTTGAACTGTGTTAATTTTTGAGTTTAGAATTTCCATTTGAGGTGGATCTTGAAGATTAAAATCAAAAAGCTGAATACCTTCAAAACAATTTTCTATATGGGAAAATCTAATAAGCACTTTACTTTCTACAGATGAGATTGCGTAATGGTTATCTCCGGTTCCGGTGAAATAGCAATAAAATATTTTATTGTTTTCAAAAGAAGATTCAATTCTTAAACCGTTCCAGAAACCATTATCATTAGATTGGAAACGAATTGTGTCATTAATTGTGCCGATTGCCGAAATTTTACCGTTTACTGTTAATCGTGTGTCATTATTAAATAAAACCATTACACCCGGTTGGATTGTTAAAATTTCTCCGGTAGGAACAACCACATCTCCGGTTACAATATACGGGCTATTTTCTTGCGTCCAAGTTCCGGATTGTTCTCCGGAAACATCAATTGAAAAAAGTCCAAAACAGAATGATAATATCAATATTATCATTAAACTAATCCTTTTCATTTTTACCTCCTAAGCAAAAAATCTTTAACTAATTTTGCTACCTATAAGAATTTTGAAAAGTTATTTTTTATTTTTTTCAGATTGTTTTTTTTGGGTAACATTTCCCCAAATTTTTTTAAATAAAACAATTACAAATTATCATAACATTGGAAGTTCATTTATTATGATTATGAATTTTGGAAAAACGTTTTGACAAATACCACCACAAAAAAATTGATAAGTTACCGGAGGTTAGAAATGCAAAATATTTTATTGGCTTTTGAAATAGGTGTTGTTCTTATTTTGGGAATAATTTTATTTTATCTTAATCGTTTATCTAAACTATACACTAAGAGTATGTTAGATAATACTAAATTGGAAAAAAATGTTCTCAATCTTCAAAATAATTTTGATTTTCTTATGAAGAATCAGCAAAGTTATTTTAAACAAAGCAGGGATGACTTTAATCTAAATTCTAAAAATTTACGGGAAGAAATTCAGAATATTTCTAATAATTTGAAAGGGCAAAATCTCGATAATATTAGTTTTCAAAAAAATGAGTTTGCCGATTTTAAAAAAGATTTGACCGTATTTTTTGAGAAAATGTTTTCTCAGGAAATGACTAATTCTAAAGAATTAAATGAGAAATGGGATAAATTGACAGATTCTATAAAAATTGAAATGAAAGAGATTAACGACTCGTTGCTTGAAAAAAATGATTTGTTTAGAAAAGATATTTCGGAAAAAATTACTATTTTAGGTAAAAATACTGAGGATATTTTGAAAAATTCAGGAATAAATCAAAATGAGAAATTGGATGGTTTTGGAAAAAATCTCTCAAATGATATTGATGCTTTGAATAAATCTAATTTCAAATTTAATGAACAATTTAAAAAATCTATTGAGGATAAGATTACGGCATTTTCTGAACTTTCAAGTAAAATATTACAAGATTCTTCCGAAAATCAAAAAGAAAAATTAGAGAGTATTAATAAAGAAATGAAATCTTTGACTGAAATTAATGCTAAAAAAATTGAAGAGTTGAAAACTGTTCTTGATAATCAACTTAGCAAATTGCGTGAAGAAAATCGTTTGGAATTGGATAAAATGCGAAAAACCGTTGATGAACAACTTCAAGATTCGTTGCAAAAAAAATTGAATGAATCTTTCTCATTAGTATTGAAACAGCTTGAGCAAGTTTATAATGGTTTGGGAGAAATGAAAAAAATGGCTTCTGAAGTTGGAGGTCTTAAAAAAATTCTGGAGAATGTAAAAACCCGCGGGAATCTCGGAGAATTATTATTGGAAAATATTCTGGAAGAAATTTTATCGCCTCAACAATTTATTAAAAATGCACAATGTAAGAAAAACTCCAAAGAGAGAGTAGAATTTGCTGTTGTACTTCCCGGAAAAGATGATGATAATAAAAATGTCCTATTGCCGATTGATTCCAAATTCCCAAAAGAAAATTATCAAAGACTTTTGGATGCTTATGAAATCGGTAATACCGATGAAATTAAAAATCAACAATCAAAATTAAAAGCTACGATTAAATCTTTTGCAAAAGATATTAGAGATAAATATATCAATCCACCAAATACAACTGATTTTGCAATTATGTTTTTACCGGCGGAAGGTCTGTATTCCGAAGTTTTGAGACATACAGGATTATTTGAATCTCTACAAAAAGATTATCACGTAAATATCACCGGTCCAACAACTTTTGCAGCCTTGTTAAATAGTTTGCAAATGGGATTCCGAACTTTGGCTGTTCAAAAAAGATCAACGGAAGTTTGGAAATTATTAGCTGCCATTAAAGTGAATTTTGGGAAGTTTAATGAGATTTTAGAAAAAACAAGAGCAAAAATTAATGATGCCGGTTCATTTATTGACAAAGCTACAGATAGAACGCGAATGATAAATAATAAATTAAATAAAATTACAGATTTGCCTGAAAGTGAAACTAAAAATATACTTCCTGAATTTTTAGATAATAAAAAAGAGGTTTAAATGACTAACTACAAAAGAAGAAAAACAAAAGAGATTTCTGTTGGAAATGTGAAAATCGGAGGAAATAATCCTATCTCAATTCAATCAATGTGCAGTACCAAAAGTTCTGAAGTTGAAAAAACAATTGCCCAAATAAATGAACTTGCTGAAAGCGGTTGCGAAATTGTTAGAATTGCGATTCCCAATATGGATGCAGCAGAATCCATCAAAGTAATAAAAAAAAGAACGAAAGTCCCGCTAATTGCCGATATTCATTTTGATTATAAATTGGCAATGCAATCAATTATAAACGGAATCGACGGATTAAGATTAAATCCCGGAAATATTGGGAGCGAAGCTAATGTTATCAAAGTAATTGAAGTGGCTAAAGAAAGAAAAATTCCCATTAGAATTGGAGTTAACAGCGGATCTTTATCAAAAGAAAAAGTTAAAAAATACGGAGTTAATGCAACTTCAATCGTCGAGAGTGCTTTGGAACACGTTGCGATTTTGGAAAGAAATCATTATGAAGAAATTAAAATTTCGGTAAAAGCATCTTCGGTCCCTTTAACTTTGGAATGCTATCGACTTTTATCGGGAAAAGTAGGTTATCCTTTGCACGTCGGAGTTACGGAAGCAGGCACGGATTTTGCCGGTACAATCAAATCATCAATCGGAATCGGGACTTTATTAGCGGAAGGAATCGGTGATACAATTCGAGTTTCATTGACTTCAAATCCGGTAAATGAAGTAAAAGTTGCCAAGGAAATTTTGAAATCATTAAATTTGAAAAAAGGTTTGGAATTTATTTCTTGCCCGACTTGCGGAAGAACTCAAATAAATCTTATTAAATTGGCAAATGAAGTTGAAGAAAAAATCAAAAAATTTGAAAATTTACCGATAACTGTCGCAGTGATGGGTTGTATTGTGAACGGTCCGGGTGAGGCTCGAGAAGCCGATTACGGTATTGCCGGCGGAATTGACGAAGGATTGATTTTTAAAAATGGGGTTATTATAGAAAAAGTTCCGGAAAAAAATCTTATTCCTCATTTAATTAAAATGATTGAGAATGATTATAAATTGAAATGAGATTTTTCGCAGTATTAATTTTCCTATTATTTGATATTTTCTTATCAGCAGTCCCGGTGATTTCTAATATTGAGATTTCAGGAAATCGAGAATATAGTTCGGAAGAAATATTAAATTCTATTTTTATTCGAAAATTTGATAATTTTGAAATGTCTCAATTAAAAAAAATTGCAAATGATATTAATTCTTTTTATCGAAGTAAAAAGTATTTTAATGTCTTGATTGATTATCCAAAAGCTGTGCCAATCTCAAAAGATGAAGTAGAAATTTTCGTACAAATTCATGAATTTCCAAAATTAAGAATAAAAAATATTGAGATCTGCGGAGAAAGGTATTTTTCAGAAGCAAAATTAAAAGAGATATTAAATATTAAAAAGTATCAAAATATCCAATCGATTAATTCATTATTAGAAAATATTGTCGAACTTTATTCTGAAAGAGGATATTTTTTTTGTGAAGCAAAATTAGATTCTATCAAAGTAAAAAAAGATAATTTAATTCCCTATATTTCTATTAATGAAGGGAATTTATGCCGATTTAAAAAGTTTGTGTTTCGAGGAAATAAAGTAACTAAATCCAATACTTTGATAAAACTTTCCGGCATTTCTAACCTAAAAAAAATTACGCCTGAAATTCTCCAAAAAGCTTCTGAAAATATCAAACAAAAACAATATATTTCCGATTGCGAAATATTTCCAATAAATAAATCAACCTTATTATTTTCCGTAAAAGAAACAAAAACGACGAAATTAAACGGTTTAGCCGGATATAATTCCAAGTCAAAAACAAAAAAAATAACCGGTTTTATCAACCTTACTTTTATGAATCTATACGGAACGGATCGGGAATTATCACTTTATTGGAACAATACAAATTCAGAGAGAAGCACAGTTAAATTTACCTATCATGAATCAGGTTTATCGCGTTTTCCAATTGCAGCCGATTTTAAATTGCAACGAACGGAAAATGATTCTACTTCGATAAACAACACTTTTTCAACTTTCGTTTATTATTATAGTTTGAATGCAAAATATGGAATTAAATTTCAAGTTGATGATTTTTATCCCGGTTCACGACGGCCAAAAATTATTGAAAAATCCTCGTATAAAAAAATTGGGATTTCGGGAGATTATAACAATTTGGATTATCTTATAAATCCTCACTCCGGTTTTAGAATCAAATCGGAATATTCTCTGGTTTTAAATAAGATTAATACAAAATATAATAAAAAATATTCTTATGAAGTCAGCTATTCATTTTACAATAAATTATATAAAAAATATGTCTCTGCAGTTTCACTGAATTGGAAAGAAATTCAAAATAAAAATTTACAATCTTATGAAAATTTTTTTCTTGGGGGAAATCAAAATTTAAGAGGATTTCCCGAGGATTTTTTTTCAGGATACAAAATTGGCTGGATAAATCTGGAATTGCGATATATTTTGTCTCAAAAATCAAGGTTGTTTATTTTTCAAGATTACGGTTATGTGAAAAATAAGAATTTTACGATTGGAAAAATTGTGGGAACAGGATTTGGCTTGAGATTGAATACAAAAGTTGGAATAGTAAAGATTGATTATGGAATTCATTATTATCAAAATAAATGGTTGAATCCGATGGATGGATATATCCATTTTGGAATAGAGACATATTTTTAGAAGGAGTTTTTTATGTACAACGATATGAGAGATTTGAAAGTAGGAGTTTATGTTGATGTCTCAAACATTGCTCAAAATGGCGGTTACGGAATGCATTACGATGTGTTGAGACAATTTGCTTGCCGAACCGGTGGCGTAGCAATGAGATTAAATGCTTATGTTGCCTATGATGAATCTGAAGCAAAACATAATCCGGAATATAAAGAAAAATCTATGAATTTTCACGCAATTTTACGAGATTTCGGTTATAAAGTAATCGTGAAAACCGTCAAATATTATCATGATATTATTAACGGTTCCGTTTACGGAAAAGCCAACGCGGATTTGGATATGGCTGTTGATGCCTTATTACAATCCGAAAGACTGGATTACGTTTTATTGGTTACGGGAGACGGTGATTTTGTGCAGGTTGTTCGAGCTTTACAAAATAAAGGATGCCGAGTGGAAGTTACAGCTTTTGACAATGTTTCAAACGATTTGAAAAATGAAGCTGATATTTTTACCTCCGGTTATCTAATTCCTTATCTTTTACCAAGCAGTTATCATACCGACAAGAATGACAACAATTACGGTAAATGGGGCGAAATTAATCATCGAGTGCGGGGAATTTGTTATTCTTTTAATCATGAAAAAGGTTACGGATTTATGCGATATATGAAAAGTATAAGTCAAGGTCTTTGGATAACAGATACGCGAAAAAATGAATCTCCTTACCATACTTGTTTTGTGCATCATTCGCAAATTCCGCAGGAAATTGATATTTCAACTTTGCCAAATAGAGAATATATTTTTGAATTCCAGATTATTGAAGGAGATAAAGGTCTGCAGGCTGTTGACATAGAATTGATTTATCAATATTGATTTTTATTAAAACAAAAAATGGGATAAACCTAAATCGGTTTATCCCTTTATATTACAGACCGTATTTTTTTAAGATTTTATTAACCTTCACGGCTTTATACCATTTTTTTTATTTTATTTTTATTTGAATTCACCTCACAAAATGATTTTACGGAATTTTGATTTTCAATAGCAATTTTGAATTTACTAAATCAATTAATTTTTAAAAACATCTATCTTGACAAATTTAAAAGCGGAAAATTACCTATTTCAAATAATTGTCGAAATATTGGGAAATCGATAAGAATGAGCTTTATGAATTCATCATTAGATGCTTTTAGAAAATGAAAAAAATCAGTGGGAGGAATTATGAAAATTGGCATTATTATTTGCGACAGATACAGAAATTGTGGGGGAGGAAAATGTTTCAGAGCAATGAAAAATAGGGAAGGTGCCTTTGATATTTATGAGAAAGATGAAAAATTAGAGATCGTTGGTTATGCAAATTGTGGAGGATGCCCTGGTGGAAATATTGAAAACGTTCCCGAAGAAATGATAAAAAACGGAGTGGAAAAAATACATTTTGCAACTGGTTTTGTTGTTGGATATCCACCTTGTCCTTACATTTCTCATTTTAAAAAATTTATTGAATCTAAGTATAAAATCCCTGTTGTCGTTGGAACACATCCTATTCCGCAAAAATATTTTATAACTCATAATAAATTAAAAACATGGAATAGCAGTGAATGGCAAGATCTGATAAGCCCAATTTTAGCAGATGAAAAAATAAGGAAATCGTATGATTAATAACAATTTTTGAAAATAAAGCAAAATTGATTGCGTAAATAAATTGACAGTAACTCTTTCAAATATATTCTAATTTACAATGAAAAATTTCTTGAGGTAGCTTATGACAAAAAAAAGAAAATTAATTTTAATTGTTGATGATAATTCAGAAAATAGAAAAGTTTTGGGAAGTTTATTAACTCAAAACGGTTATGAAGTTGGTTCGGCAAGTGACGGTTTTAAAGCACTTAAATTTATTGAAAACAAAATTCCTGATTTGATATTATTGGATGTAATGATGCCGGGAATGGATGGTTTCGAGGTTTGCAAAAAATTAAAAGAAAATCATTCCACAAACTATATTCCGATTATTTTTTTAACAGCAAAAACTAATACTGAAGATATTGTAAAAGGTTTCAAACTTGGTGGTGTTGATTATGTTTCAAAACCATTTAATAGTGAAGAGCTTCTTGCCAGGGTTAATACTCATATTGAAATAAATGTTTTACGAGGGATTTTACCAATTTGTTCACGGTGCAAAAAAATTAGAGATGATGATGGCTATTGGCATTCTGTAGAAGAATATATTTCTGAGCATTCGGAAGTGCAATTTTCCCACGGTTTGTGCAAAACTTGTGCTGATGAAATGTATGGAGATGAACCTTGGTACACTAAAGATAAGATTAAAGAATAATTGAGATTAACTTTTTCTAATATTTTGGAGTGAGCATGAAGATTTGGTTGTTAAAAAAGATAAGTGCCTTAATTTTAGTAAATTTATTCTGTATTCCTATTTTATTCGGATTTCCGGCGTCAAAAGAGCAAAATCGTCTAAGTAATTTAACAAAAGCTGAGCAAGAATACATCAAAAATAATCCCGAAGTAAAAGTTGCAACAATTAAACATTATATGCCGTTTTCATATCTTAACCATAACAAACCGGTAGGTTTTTCCGTTGATGTTCTAAAAACAATTTCCCAAAGAACAGGTTTAAAGATAAAATATTTCCCTGATGAATGGCATAATAACTTAACAAAATTTAAAGAGGGAAAAGTTGATTTAATTACCGATATTTCCTATACTAAAGAAAGATTGAACTTCACTTCTTACACTAAACCTTATTATGAAGTTCCAATTGCCGTTTTGTCGAGAACAAGTTTTGAGGGATATTCCGGAGTAAAATCCTTAGCAGGTAAAAAAGTAGGCATCATTAAAGATGTTTATTTTAAATCAAAATTAGAAAAGATTAAAAATTTGGATATTGTGGAATTTACTGATACTGAGAGCCAGATATCGGCTTTATCTTATGGAAAAATTGATGTTGCAATTGGCGATGAAGCTCAATCAATTTACATCTCTCAAAGTAATGGTTTCACGAATTTGAAAATTGTTTCAGATTTCCAAATGGAGGGAATTAAAAAAGAAGATTTAAGAATTGGCGTAAAGAAAAATGATGAAGTGTTGTATTCCATTATTAACAAAGGATTAAGTTCTATTACTGCTGAAGAGTTTAACGCTCTCAAAAATAAATGGTTTGGAATTGCTCAACCACAAAAACACCAAATTAAATTCACAGATAAAGAAATTCAATTTTTAGAAAAACACCCCGTTATCAAAGTTGGAACTGAAATGTCTTGGATGCCTTATGATTTTGTTGTTAATGACCAAGCTAAAGGTTTTTCTGTTGATTATATGAAATTATTAGCTAAAAAAATAGGAATTCGTTTAAAATTTATCCATAATTTGAAATGGACTGAATTGGAAAATAAATTTAAAAATAAAGAAATTGATGTTTTACCTGCTTTATATATGAACGATTACAGAAAAAAATATACGAATTTTACCAATGCTTATCAATTTGGGGGATTAGCAATTTTTACCAATAAAGATAATAAGGAAATTAGAAGTACGAATGATTTAAAAGGGAAAAAAATAGCATTGATGAGAGGGGACGGTACAAATAAAGAAATTTTAAGATTATTCCCTAACGTTAAGCCTGTCTATTATGATTATATGGGCGAAGTTATTCGCAGTGTTTCGGTTGGTAAAACGGATTTTGCAATAAATTCTCCTTTACTTGTTCATTATTATTCTAAGGAAAGACGAATAGTAAATTTAAAAATAGTGGAATATTTGAACAACTATAATCGTTTGAATCAAATATCAGCCATATATATCGGTGTTAGAAAAGATTGGCCAATTTTTAGAGACATTTTACAAAAAGCAATGAATTTTGTTTCTGATAAAGAATTTCTTGAAATTGAAAATAAGTGGAAAGGTAATCTTGTGGAAACAGTTTCCGTTCCAAAATTAAAACTGACAAAAAAAGAAAAAGATTTTATCCAAGAGCATCCTATTATTCGAATGGAAAATGAGAATGATTATGCTCCATACAGTTTTTATGAAAACGGTAAAGCCAAAGGTTATACTATTGATTTTATGAATTTATTGGCAAAAAAAATCGGAATTAAATTGGATATCGTTACAAATCGTCCATGGAGCGAATATCTAAGAATGCTAAAAAATAAACAGCTGGATGTTATCGGGAATATAGTAAAAACTGAAGATAGAAGTAAATATACAATATTTACTAAACCCGTTTATAAAGATCCTCCGATAATATTTTGTGATAAAAAAAATTCATTGTTAAATACTTTGGAACAATTAAACGGCAAAATTGTGGCTGTTCAAAAAGGTTATTGGTATGAAGAAATTCTCAAAAAAAACTATCCCGAAACAAAAATATTATTAACCGACAGTAATATTGAAGGAATAAAAGCCGTTTATTTCGGTAAAGCCGATGCAATTATCGGTAAAGCTCCGATAATACAAAATTTAATAATATCAAATGGATTTTCCGATATCATTCCAACCGGTCTTGCGAAATTTAAAAATTCTACAAATTATTATGACAGAATTGGTGTTAGAAAAGATTGGCCTATTCTCAGAGATATTCTTGAAAAAGCAATGGACAGTGTTACTTTTGAAGAAAGGCAGAAACTCAGGAAAAAATGGATTTTAACAACTCCATATCAGCAAAAAATAAATAAGATAAAGTTAACATCTAAAGAAAAAGAATATTTATCAAAGCGAGGACCTATCAAAATGGGAGTTGACCCGAATTGGTTACCTTATGAAGCTATTGATAAAAATGGAAAATATATTGGAATTGTTGCCGATTACATCAAATTGTTCGAAAAGCGAATTGGTAAAAAAATTGAACCTGTACTGACAAAATCTTGGAATCAAACCATTGAATTCGGGAAAACAAGAAAATGCGATATTTTTTCAGCAGCGGCTGAAACACCTAATAGATTAAAATATATGAATTTCACAACACCCTATCTTTCATTCCCAACTGTTATCGTAACAAAAGAAAACGTTAAGTTTATAGCAGAAACAAAAGACATTTTGAACAAAAAAATAGCCATGATTGAAAACTATGCTATTTCGGAATTGCTTCAAAACAAATATCCTAAGATGAATGTAGTAAAAGTAAAAAATATTGATGAAGGATTTCATTTGGTAAATTCAGGGAAAGTCTTCGGATATATCGGAGCTTTACCACCAATCAGTTATCAAATCCAAAAAACCGGAATGGTGAATCTTAAAATAGCAGGGAAATTGGAAACTAATTTTTATTTGTCCGTCGCTGTTAGAAATGATGAACCTGTCCTTCTCGTAATTATGCAAAAAGCCATTAATTCCATAACACCTGAAGATCGTCAAAAAATAAACAATAAGTGGCTTAGCGTAAATTATGAGCGAAAATTTGATTACTCACTGTTTTGGAAAATATTTTCAATAATAATAATTATTCTGATTATTATTCTTTATTGGAATAGACGATTACATAATGAAATTAAATTTAGGAAAAATATAGAAAAAAATTTAAAAGAGACTTTTGCTGAATTGAAAATTGCTAAAGAAAAAGCTGAAGATGCCAATAAAGCAAAATCAGAATTTTTGGCAAATATCAGTCACGAATTAAGAACTCCTTTGAATGCCGTGATAGGATTTAGTGAACTCCTTACTTCAACAATGAAAAATCAAAAGCAAGAAAGTTATGTTTTTTCAATTAAAACTGCCGGTAAAAGTTTACTGACTTTAATAAATGATATCCTGGATTTATCTAAAATCGAATCAGGAAAATTGAAAATTACAAAAGGTTTTGTGAATTTACGAAATTTAATCCAAGAGATGAAAATAATTTTTAGTGAACAAATAAAATCTAAAAATTTAGAATTGTTGATAGAGATTGCTGAAGATGTCCCGGAAATTATTATCTCTGATGAAATTAGAATGCGACAAATTCTGTTAAATTTAATTGGTAATTCTATAAAATTTACGGAAAAAGGTTTTATCAAAATCAACGTAAAATTATTGAGTGCTAATAAAGAAACCAATCAAATTAATCTTGAGATTTCTGTTGAAGATTCAGGTATTGGTATTGAAAAAGATTCTATTGAAAAAATATTTGAAGCTTTTCAACAACAAAATGGACAAGATGCAAAAAAATATGGTGGAACCGGTTTAGGTCTCTCAATCAGTAGAAAATTGGCTCAAGGTATGGGTGGAAAATTACTTGTTTCAAGTGAATTAGGTCAAGGTTCGAAATTTAGTCTTGTGTTGGAAAATGTGGAAGTTTCTGTTTGGAATATCAAAAAAGAAAAAGATGATTCTGAAATTGTGTTAGATAAAATTAAGTATGAAAATAAAAATGTAATTGTTATCGATAGTGTTGATAGTAATCGAGAATTGCTTAAAACAGCTCTAAATAAGGCAGGAATTAATGTTGTTAGTGAGCCCGAGATAATAAAATCATATAAAAATGATTTCGTTGAAGCGATTGATTTGATTTTTATTAATTTTGCCAGCACTAATTTAGATTTATCTTTGATAGAGAAAAATTGTCTAAATGTTCCTGTTGTTGCAATAATTAATTCTCAAAATGATAGAGAGGATTTACCAAATTTTGAGTGTATTGTTGATTTTATTGATAAACCGCTTGATTTGCGTAAGATTATCTTAATTTTAAAGAAATTTCTTGGTTCACCAAATTCAATAAAGAATAAAGATAATTTAGATGAAAATGCTCTTCTTTCTGATCTGCGTAAAGTCAAAGGAGTCGAAAAAATGATGAATATTTTGAATGATGAAATTATGTCCTCGGTTGATAAAATTAAAAAGGCAATTGTGATTAGTGAAGTAAGCTCTTTTGGTGAAAAACTTATTGAAATTTCAAAAAAACATAGTTTTGACTATCTTTACCGCATAGGTGAAAAGTTTCTTGAATATGCTGATATGTTTGATACAGACGCAATTGAAAATGAAATAGAGAAATTGGAAAAAACAATTAAAGAGATAAATGAAATATATAATGAAAGATTTAAATCTTAATATGATTGAAATTAAATAAATTTAACCGAGGTTTTCTAGTATAAATATATAAAACTTCTGAGACATTAATCTCTAATATGGCTGAAAATAACGTAAATTTATTTTCAAGTTTTTGCTGTTGCTAAAGAGTTATATTCATAATTTAAAATCAAGCTTGACAAGAAACTTGCGTGAAATTTTATAACTACATCTTGAAAAAAAAGGGGGTGAGGTTAAGTGCCTACAGTTTTCGCAAGAGATGGAGAAAATTTTGAAATACTTTTAAAGCGTTTCAAGAAAAAAGCAGAGAAAGCAGCGATTCTTTCCGATATTAAGAAACATCAACGTTATGTAAAACCTAGTGAAGAAAAACGTCGTCAAGAAAATGCTGCCAGAAGAAAAATGGCTAAAGCTTTGAGAAAAGTTAAAAATAATCCCTACGCATAGGTTATTATGAAAAACAGAATTAATGATGATTTGAAACTGGCAATGCGTTCCAAAGATAAAGAAAAACTTATGGTTCTTCGATCTTTGAAATCAGAATATAGAAATTTTGAGATTGATAAACATGGTGATATAACTGATTCCGAATTGATTAATTTGATTCAGAAAGCAGTAAAATCAAGGCAACAATCTTATGAGCTATATATTGCCGGCAATAGAAAAGATTTAGCTGATGTGGAACTCAAAGAGATAAATATTTTGAAAGAATATTTGCCTGCTACTTTATCTGAAGAAGAAATTGTTCGTGAAGTTGAAGAAGTTATTTCTGATATCCCGAACGCTTCCAAAAAAGATATGGGTAAGATTATGAAGATTCTGAAAGAAAAATTATCCGGAAGAGTAGATGGTAAAACATTAAGCAATATTGTTAAATCAAAACTATCGTAATCATTTTTTGGCTATTAAAATTATTTAAAGGGAGATTCGTCTCCCTTTTTTTCATTAGGAGACAATATGTTAGACATCATTTTATCGCTGTTTTTAGTGTTTTTTTTGTTTGTGGGATATAAAAAAGGTTTTATCTCATCAATTATTAGTCTTGTTGGTTTAAGTGCTATTGTTATTTTAATCGGGCGTTTTGCACCTTTGGCGAAAGAAGGTTTAATCGGGCGTTTTGCATTATCACCAATTTCTGCTACAGTTTTGTCTTATGTTTTGATTGTTGTTTTAATAATGTTAATAGCTAAAATTATAAAAATAATTTTACACAAAATCATTATTTTTTTAGAAATGAATTGGTTGGATAAGTTGTTAGGTTCAGTGTTTGGCTTGCTGAACGGTGTTCTAATTCTAATGCTAATTGTTATTACGATTGATATCCTTCCTATTTCAGATAATATTTGGGAGCATACAAAAAATTCAAAACTAACTAACTCAATAAGAATTTTGACCCAAGATGTTGAAAACAATTTATTAAATAAAATTCCTCAACCGAATATTGATAAAGGAAAAGTAATTAAGAAAATTAAAAAAATAGTATGAACGAATTTAAACAATTAGAATTTGATAAAATAAAAAAATATATATCCGACCAGGCTGAATCTAATATAACAAAAAAATATATTTCAACCATTTTGCCTCTAAAAGATAAGAAAAATATTGAAGAAAAATTAGCTACTTATTCTGAGTTCAAAGAATTTATTGATGAATATTCGGAAGTTTCTTGTGAGAAATTATCTGATTTAGATGAAGTTTTTAAGCACCTTATATTTAATTTTGAAGAATTCAAACAGATATATTATTCAATCAAAATGTCTAACGAATTTAGAAATAAAGTTGAGCAAATTAAAGACGAAGAAAATTTCAAAAAAATTATCACGATTTCAAAATCTATTACTTTGATGATTGGATTAGAAAGAAGATTTACCGAAATTTTTAATGATGAAGGTGAAGTTTTAGATAATGCTTCCCATAAATTGTCTTCAATTAGAAAAAGAAAAAAAGCTGCTCGAAATAGAATATTTAAAATTTTAAAAGGGAAATTTACTAATCCTCAAACTGAAAAATTTATTCAAGATAAAATAATAACTCAACGTAATAATCGATATGTAATTCCGGTGAAAGAAAATTCTGTCGGGTTTTCAGATGGAATTGTGCATTCAAAATCAGGAAGTAAATCATCAGTTTATTTTGAACCAAAAGAAATTTATGGTTTCAACAATGAAATGAATACTCTCGCTGATGATGAAAAACAAGAAATATATCGGATATTTACTGAATATTCCGCTGAAATAATTTCTCAAAAGAATGAGATATTAGAAAATGTAGAAGTCCTAAAAATAGTTGATTATTATCAGGCAATTTGTAAATACGCTAAAAAAGTTAAAGCAAATGTTCCTGAAATTGTAGATGAACCTAACCTGCAATTGCTAAATGCTCGTCATCCTTTACTTATTATACAATTTAATGACAGAAATAAAGTGATACCCTTTGATTTATCAATCGATGAGAAATTTAGGATATTATTGATTTCCGGTCCAAATACAGGTGGTAAAACAATTACTTTGAAAGCGATTGGATTATTGACAACTATGGCTTTAAGCGGTTTTCCAATTCCAGCCTCATCGAATTCAAAAATAGGAATTTTCACATCTTTTTTTGCTGATATCGGGGATGAACAATCTTTGGAAAATTCATTAAGTACTTTTTCTTCTCATATTAATCGCATTAAAAAATTAACAACTTTTGGGAATGAAAGATCTCTTGCTTTGATTGATGAAATCGGCTCTGCAACTGATCCTGAACAAGGTTCAGCTTTAGCTCAAGCAATTGTTGAAGATATGGTTCAAAAAAATATGGTCGGCGTGATTACAACTCATTATACAAAATTAAAAGTTTTTGCCGAGCAAAATGATAAATGTGTAAATGCCTCGGTTCAATTTGATCCGATGACGCATAATCCTACTTATAAATTTAATCTTGGAATTCCCGGAAATAGTTTTGCCATTGAAATTGCTACAAAGTTGGGACTTAATGAAAATCTTATTAAAAGAGCAAAAGAGCTTACCGGAGATTTGAACGTTGAATTGACTGATTTGATAAAAAAAATTGATGAACAAAGAAAAGAATTGGGCAAAGAAATTTATAGTTTCCAGCTGAAAAACAAACTTCTTGAACGAAAAATATCAGAGAAAGATAATATTATCAAAGATTTAGAATCATCAAAAAAAGAGATTCTTAAAAAATCTAAAATTAAAGCTCAGGAATATCTTCTTGAACTTCAACAAAAAATGAACACCGAGATTGAAGAAATTAAAAAGACAGATAGAATTGAAAGAAAAAGACTTTTAAAAGAAAGCTTGAAAAATGCTTCAACGATAAATCAAAGTATAAGTAATGATTTAAAAAAAATCAACCATAAGAATTTTGAGAAAATCGAAAAACCTGAGATTGGACAAAATGTATATGTTAATGATTTTGATAGTACGGGACGTATAATTGATTTTGGAAAAAACTGGGTTAAAGTTGAGGTTAATGGTTTTCATTATAAAACTTCTTTGGATAAAATTTCACCGGCAAAAGCTCAGAAAGAGAAAAAAGGATACGCAACTAACGGTATTTCAATCGCCGATAAATCTATTAATTTGGAAATTAAATTATTGGGAATGACTTTTGAGGAGGCAAAACCGCTGGTTGATGAATTTATCGATAATGCTCTTTTGGGCGGATTAAATAAAGTTCGGATTGTTCACGGAAAAGGTACCGGTGTTTTACGACGAAAAATTAGGCAATATTTACGAAAAAATAATCGCATTGTTGAATTCTATTCTCCTCCTCAAGAAGCCGGTGGAGATGGAGTTACTGTGGTGAGTTTTGGTTAATGGAAGATAGATTAATTCAGGAAATTAAGGATAGTAATGATATTGTCGATGTCATAAGTTCTTATATTCCGGTAATTAGAAAGGGCAATGCTGTTATGGCGAGATGTCCTTTTCACGAAGAAAAAACTCCCTCATTTAGAATTAATGAATCAGGACAATATTTCAAATGTTTCGGCTGTGGAAAAGGTGGAAATGTAATTACTTTTGTTCGCGATTATGAACATATTACTTTTATGGAAGCTGTCGAAAAACTTGCGAATAGAGCGGGTATATCAATTTCATCAGCTCCAAAAAGTAAGAAAAGATCAAAAACAGAATTGTTGTTAAATGTTTATCAAATGGCAAAAGACTTTTTCGTAAATAACCTTAAATTTGAAACTAAAGTTTATGAATATTTACAAAAAAGAGGATTGTCGTTAGAAACTCTAAAAAAATTTGAAATTGGTTACGCATTAGATTCTTTTAACGGACTGCAAAACTACCTGAAAAGAAATAATATCAACCAAAATATTTTAGAAAATTCCGGATTATTTGGCAAAAAAAACGATAGACTTTATGACATTTTTAGAAATAGAATTATGTTTCCAATCCACTCATTGAACGGAAAAATAGTTGCATTCGGCGGAAGAGTGCTCTCTCCCGATCAAGGAGGCGGAAAATATATTAATTCACCGACAACTGATATTTATCATAAAGGCGATCAACTTTATGGATTACATTTAACAAAATATGAAATCTCCAAAAAAAAATATGTTCTTATTTCTGAAGGATATTTAGATTTCCTGAGATTATATGAAAACGGATTTACAAATTCAGTTGCATCTTTGGGAACATCTTTAACAGAAAAACAGGTTAAGCTTTTGTCGCGATATACTGAAAAATTTATTCTATTATATGACGGTGATAATGCCGGACAAAAAGCAGCGGTTCGAGCTTCATCAATAATCATAAAAGAGGGATATTCTGCAGAAATTGCCGTTTTACCTTCCGAAGAAGATCCTGATAGTTATCTGATAAAATATGGAAAAGATGATTTACAGAAAATTATTGATAATGCCGTACCATTAATCGAGTTTGTTAAAAAAGATCAAAAACAATTCTCATCTCAAAGACAAAAAATAGAATTTTTAATGGAAATTGTACGAGAAAATTCTGATAATTTGACGAAAGATTTGTTAATAAAAGCAATTTCCGAAACATTTAGAATATCTGAAAATTCTTTATTTTCTGTTCTGAAACCAAAAAATTTAAGGATGCAAAAACAAGAAAAGTTAAAATTAAAAGATCATTCTGAAGAACGTACTTTGATGGAATTTATTATTAATTCACCTAATTTGATAAAAAATGTTGCAGAAAGAGTAAAACCGGATTACTTTTTAAACGAAATTTACAAAAAATTATTTATAGAATTGTTAAAAATCACCGAAACTCATAAAATAGAGTCGGTGAGCGAATGGTTTGATCTTCAGGATGTAGATAAAAAGATTATAGATCAAATTTCAGAATTTATCACGGATAATTATGGAAATGAAATAATTGATGAAATTATTAACTCAATGTATATTAGAAAGATTAAATTAGATATAAAAAATATTAATAATAAAATAATGCTGTTTGGAGATAACATCGAAATGTTCAAAGCTTTGATCAAAGAAAAAGAGGATCTAAAAAATCAATTAAATGAAATAATTGATAGTCCTTCCACACAATTTATTGCACAGAGGGGTCTGAATGAATAGTTACAAAGATTATTTTAATCAACTTGTTGCCTTAGGAGAAGAAAAAGGATATTTGACTTTTAAACAAATTAATGATATTATTCCTAATACTCCTATATTTTTGGAAAAAATTGACGATTTAATTATTGATTTGAAGGAAAAAGGAATTGAATCAATAGATGAATCTATGAAGAAAATTTCCAAAAAAACCGTTAAAGTAAAAAGAAAAGAAGTTAAGGGAACTAAAAACCGTCGAGTATATGATGACCCTGTGAGAATGTATTTAAAAGAAATGGGACGAGTACCTCTTCTTAGTCGTGAAGACGAAGTTCGTATTGCTAAAAGAATTGAAAGTGCTCAAAAGATGATTAACAAATATGTCTTTTTCTCAGGAAGTACTTTACGTGAAATGAAAAATTTTCTCCATAGATATCGAGAAGGACGAATTAAAATTGATCAGATTTTTCATAGTGATTATGGCAATATGATTGATGATAATCAAGAAGCCCAAATGATTGTCGATTATGCTGATTTGTTGAAAAACGTAGAAGATATCTATCAGGAAATCGGTGAAATTCTCGATAACAGTGATTTTGACGAAGTTGGTGTTGCTAATAACCAAGAATATATTGATTCTCAAAGAAACAAAATTGTGGAATTGTTTTCTAAATATAAATTCAACATTAAATTGATAAATCGCCTGGTTTATCGCATTAGAAGCTTAGTTGACCGAATTAAAGAAAGTCAAGTTCAAATTGCTAATCTAACCGGTAGAATTAAAAAATATGATATTGAAGAAATTTGTGTTTTCGGTAGAAGAGCGAAAAAATCGGAAGAAGATTTTGCTCTTGTGAAAAAGGAAACTAAACTCGATCCAAATATTTTTATCGAAACTTTAAGAAAAATAAAAAACGCCCGCAGAAAAATACGACGCGTTGAACTTGAATCAAGAATGCGTGCCGATGAAATGGTCTTTCTCTTATCTGAAATTGAAAGAGGAACAAAGATGAAAGACAGGGCTAAAAATGATATGATTGAAGCGAATGTTAGGCTTGTGATTAGTATTGCGAAAAGATATAATAATCGAGGATTGGATTTCTTAGATTTGATTCAAGAAGGAAATACCGGTTTGATGAAAGCTGTTGATAAATATGATTACCGTCGAGGTTATAAATTCAGTACTTATGCAACTTGGTGGATTAGACAAGCAATTACAAGAGCAATTGCTGATCTGGCCAGAACGATTAGAATTCCCGTTCATATGATTGAAACCATAAATAAAATTAATCGAACTAAACGTAGGTTGATGCAAAAATTGGGCAGAGAACCATTTCCTTCCGAAATTGCTGAATCTTTGGATATTCCGGTTGATAAAGTAAAAAACATTCTCTCAATTGCCAAAGAACCGGTTTCTCTCGATAAACCTATTGGCTCTGAAAATGAAGATAGTATTCTCGGTGATTTTGTAGAAGATAAGATGACTATTTCTCCGGAAAGAACTGCTGAAAGAACTTTGTTAAAAAGACAAGTTGATTCGATTTTGCAAACACTTTCAACGCGAGAAGAACAGGTTATTCGATTACGATTTGGAATTGATGACGGATATCACCGTACTCTGGAAGAAGTGGGAAGCATTTTTGGTGTTACTCGGGAACGTATCAGACAAATTGAAGATAAAGCATTGAAAAAGCTAAGACATCCGACAAGAAGCGATCTTTTACAAAAGTTTTTAAATAATTACGACTTAAATAATTCTTGACATAAAAGGGGCTAAAATATTTTTTAATCCTGTTGTCGAAGTAATAAAGGGGCCTATAGCTCAGTTGGTAGAGCTTCCGGCTCATAACCGGACGGTCAGAGGTTCGACTCCCCTTGGGCCCACCAAATATATAAAATCCTGCATTAAGCAGGATTTTTTTTAATATGAAAATAATTTATTGATGATAATTGAAATTAAGGATGTCAACATTCACAAAGTCTCGTTAGTTATTGGGAACAAGGTATTAAAATGACAGAACAATTTTTATTTAAATTTGAGAAGTATTGTAATCAACATCAACTTTTTCATAATGGGGACAAAGTGATTGTTGGTTGTTCCGGCGGAGCAGATTCAATTGCCTTATTAACTTCAATTTGGTTGTTAAAAGAAAAATACGATTTATCAATTTTAGTTGCTCATATTAATTATCATTTGCGAGGTAAAGAATCTAATGCCGATAAGGATTATGTTGTAAATTATTGTTTTCAACGAAACATTTCTGTTTTAGTAAAAGATTTAAACCTAAATCCTGATGATCCGGGAATGGAAGCCAAAGCACGATCTTTGCGAATGTCTTATTTTGATTCATTATTAGAATTATATAATGCAAATTCAATTGCTCTTGGACATAATAAAAATGATCAAACGGAAACTGTTTTGTTCAGAATGTTTAGGGGTGCGGGTTTTACAGGATTGCGTGGAATACTCCCAAAAAATCAAAATAAAATACATCCTTTATTAGAATTTACAAGAAAGGAAATTGTACAATTTCTAAAATCAAAAAAAATTAATTGGCGGGAAGATCAAAGTAATTATAACACAGATTTTAGTAGGAATAAATTGCGCAATATTTATATTCCCAATATTAAAAAAGATTTTAATCCTAAATTAGATAACCAAATTACAAGAATGACAGAAATATTTACCCAAACTGAGGAATATTTTTCTAGAACAATTTATTTTCAATTTAAAAAAGAATTTGATTATTTCAAGATAAAAAAGGTGTTGAAATTTGATTTGGATAAAATAATAAAACTAAAACCTATTTTGAGATTTTATTTATTCAAAAAATGTTATAATTTATTAACGAATTCTTCGTTAGATTTTTATAGTAAAAATATGGATGAAATTGACAAAATACTTTCTTATGAGGGAAGCAAAGAAGTTTTTCTTCCCCATAAAGTATTGGTTCGCAAAAAATATAAACACCTTTATTTTTTAGTTAGAACAAATCTTGATGAAAATAGTAACAACCCCGAAATTGTTGTTAAAGAAAAGGTTAGACGTGTTAATTTCGGAGGATTTAAAATCAAATTCGAGACTTTGAAAAAGAAACCAACCAGTTTAAAATCAGAACCAAATTTTGCCTATTTTGATTATCAAAAAATTGTCTTTCCATTAACAATTCGATTTAGAAAAAACGGTGATAAATTTGTTCCGTTTGGTATGAGACATAATAAGAAATTAAAGGATTTTTTCATTGACGAAAAAGTGTCTAAATTTGATAGAGATAAGGTAATAATTATCCAAGATTCAGAAAAAATTATTTGGATTTCAGGATATAGAATTGATGATCGAGTTGCTGTAAAAGGTAAAGCTGATAAAATTCTTAAAATTTCGTTCGATAAAGAATTACGAAGAAAGCTAAGAAAAGCAAAAACAAAGAAAAAGTGAGGATAAAATGTCTAAAATTCATAAAGATATGACAAAAATTCTGTTTGATGCTGAAACTATTCAAAATAGAATAAAAGAATTAGGAAAAGAAATAACAAAAGATTATGAAGGGAAACGTCCGGTCATAGTTTGTATTCTTCGGGGTGCAGTTGTCTTCATGACTGATCTTGTGAGAGCAATAGATTTACCTTTGGAAATAGATTTTTTTTCAATCTCAAGCTACGGAAGCTCAACCAAATCGTCGGGGATTGTAAAAATTAGAAAAGATATTGATACAGATATTAGCGGAAGAGACGTAATTGTAGTAGAAGATATTGTGGACACTGGTTTATCATTAGAATATATTTATGAATATCTTAAACATCATAATGTTAAAAGTGCCAAAGTTTGCGTGTTGTTGGATAAACCTAAAGCTCACAAAGTTGATATTAAAATTGATTATCGTGGTTTTGATATTGGTAATGAATTTGTTATTGGATACGGTTTGGACTATGATGAAATTTATCGAAATATCCCGTATATTGGTATTCTTAAGGAGGAAATTTACAAATGAACCAAACCCCAGATAATAACCAAGAGCCAAATCAAAATAAAGGGAAAATGAAATTTCCTAAAATGAAAAAACAACATACAATAACTTTTTGGATTGTAATGTTGTTATTTATGGTCTTTATTTACCAAATGTACACGGTGAATAAAGGGAAAATTAAAGAAATATCTTATACTGAGATGATGAATAAAGCAAATAATAATGATCTGACGCGTGTGATTTTTAATGAAAAAGATGTTACAATGGTTGATCAAAAAAGACAGAGATTTCACACATATTTACCGTTTCGTGATCCGGATTTAGTTAAAAAATTAGCTGCTAAAAATGTCTTGGTTTCATCAAGAAAACCTTCTCAATTAGTTGGAATTATAGTTTCCTGGTTACCATTTTTAATATTTATCGGTTTCTGGCTATTTATGATGCGTTCAATGCAGGGTGGAGGCAGTAAAGCTTTTAGTTTTGGGAAAAGCAAAGCTAAACTATTTGCAGGTGGAAAAACCAATGTAACGTTTAAAGATGTTGCCGGTGTTGAAGAAGCAAAAGAAGAATTAGAAGAAATTGTAGAATTTTTAGAAGACCCTAAAAAATTTCAGAAACTCGGCGGTAGAATTCCTCGTGGAGTCTTATTACTTGGCCGACCCGGTACAGGAAAAACTCTTTTAGCCAAAGCGGTAGCTGGCGAAGCAAAAGTGCCGTTTTTCAGTATGAGTGGTTCTGATTTTGTGGAAATGTTTGTCGGTGTCGGTGCTTCAAGAGTTAGAGATTTATTTGAACAAGCTAAAAAGAATGCACCTTGTATCGCCTTTATTGATGAAATTGATGCAGTTGGAAGATATCGCGGAAGCGGTGTTGGGGGTGGAAATGATGAAAGAGAACAAACCTTGAATCAACTGCTTGTAGAAATGGACGGATTTGAACAAAATGATTCCGTAATTATTATTGCTGCCACAAATAGACCTGATGTTCTCGATCCTGCCTTGCTTAGACCGGGAAGATTTGATCGACAAGTTACGGTTGATTTACCTGATATTCGCGGTAGAGAAGCTATTTTAAAAGTTCACAGCAGAAAGTTACCGGTTGCAAAATCAGTTAGGTTGTCTTTAATTGCCAGAAGTACACCGGGATTTAGTGGTGCTGATTTGGCGAATCTTTGTAATGAAGCTGCTCTTTTGGCAGCGAGAAAAAATAAAACAAATATTTTTATGGAAGATTTTGAGGAAGCTAAAGATAAAGTAACTATGGGTAAAGCTAAACGTAGTCGAGTTATTTCTGATGAAGATAAACTGATTACAGCTTATCATGAAATTGGTCATGTTTTATGTTCCATTTTTCAGACTAAGACAGAGCCGGTGCATAAAGTTACAATTATCCCACGTGGATTTTCTGCAGGTGCAACTCATTATCTCCAATCCGATAAATCAAATTATTCCAGAGGATATTTAACTCAGAAATTGGTCGAACTTTTAGGAGGAAGATCAGCTGAAGAAGTTAAATTTAATGAGATGACGACCGGAGCTTCAAATGACATTGATCGAGCTACAGATATTGCCAGAAAGATGGTTTGTAATTGGGGAATGAGTGATGAGTTTGGACCTATATCTGTTCATAAAGAACAGGATAATGTATTTTTAGGAAAACAATTAGGTGAACATGATAATTACAGTAATGAAACAGCTCAATTAGTTGATGTAGAAATCAAAAAATTTATTGAACAAGCTCATAATAAAGCAAAAGAAATAATATCAAAACATTCTGATTTAATGAATAAATTAGCTGAAAAATTATTAGAGGAAGAAACTTTAGATACAGATGATTTATTTGAAATCATTATAAAGAATGTTAACGAAGACGAAAAAGAGATTGTTGAGAAAAAACATAATGAAGCTCTTCAATTCAGTATTAATTTATTACCTACGGATGAAGTGGAGGAAAAGGAAGATTTGGCTGAGAATGAATCTGAAAAAGAATCTGAAAATGAAGGATTGTCGGCAGATAACGTTGATGAAAATAAAGAGGAAGAAGTATAAATGGAAATGCGAGGAACAACTATTCTCGGTTATTTGCATGATGGTAAATTAGCCATCGGTGGAGATGGACAGGTTACTCTCGGAAATACTGTGATGAAATCAAATGCCCTAAAAGTTCGAACTTTACATAATGGTAAAGTTGTAGCCGGATTTGCCGGAGCAACAGCTGATGCGTTTACTCTTTTTGAAAAATTTGAAGAAAAATTGAAAATAAATAAAGGCAATTTGAAAAAATCAGCGGTCGATTTAGCTAAAGACTGGCGATCAGATAAAATCCTTAGAAAACTTGAAGCTATGATAATTGTCGGGAATACTGAAAATTTACTTGTTTTAACCGGAACAGGCGATGTTTTAGAACCTCACGATAATATGATTGCAATCGGATCGGGCGGGAATTATGCTTTAGCAGCCGCACGAGCTTTAGCTCAGAATACAGAATTATCTGTTAAGGATGTTGTTGAAAAATCTCTTTTAATTGCTTCGGATATCTGTATTTATACAAATAAAAATATTACAATTGAGGAATTATAATGAAAATCAAAGATTTAACTCCCACTAAAATTGTACAACAACTTGATAAATATATTATTGGGCAATCGAATGCTAAAAAATCAGTTGCAATTGCAATGAGAAACAGATGGAGAAGATTGCAAATTTCCGGTGAGCTTCAAAAAGAAATTACTCCCAATAATATTATTCTTATTGGCCCTACCGGAGTTGGAAAGACTGAGATTGCCAGAAGATTATCACAAATATCGAATTCTCCATTTGTAAAAGTAGAAGCTTCCAAATTTACCGAAGTCGGATATGTTGGACGAGATGTAGAAGCAATGGTTCGAGAATTATTGGATGTTGCTATCAATCAATTGAAAAGTCAAATGTCCGAGGAAGTTAAATCTAAAGCTTTAGAAAATGCTAAAGAGCGAATTTTAGATATTTTAATTCCGATGCCAAAGATAGATGTAGATGATGTTGAGTCGGAAGAATCTCGAGATCGATATTTTAGAACTAGAGATAAGCTTTCCAAAATGCTCGATGAAGGTAAATTAGACGATAGAGAAATTGAAGTCGTAATCACCGATAAACAACCGCAATTTGAGTTGTTAACAAATATCGGAATGGATAATATCGATTTGAATATTGGGGAAATGCTTTCAGGCATTATTCCCGGAAAAAAGAAGAAGAAAAACAATAAAATGAAGATTCCTGAGGCTTTGAAATATTTCATAAAAGAAGAATCTGAAAGACTTGTACCTAAAGATAAAGTTGTGAATGAAGCAAAGAAATTGGTGGAAGAAAATGGGATTATCTTTATTGATGAAATTGACAAAATAGCATCTTCCGGTCCAAAACAAAATAATGATATTTCACGATCCGGTGTACAAAGAGATTTGCTTCCAATAGTTGAAGGTTCAAATGTACCAACGAAATATGGAATTATTAATACTTCTCATATTCTATTTATTTCTGCCGGAGCATTTAGTGTTTCGAAACCGTCAGACTTAATTCCGGAATTACAGGGAAGATTCCCAATCAGGGTTGAGTTAAATAGTCTTCAGAAAGAGGATTTTATTAAAATCTTGAAGTATCCCAAAAATTCTCTCATAAAGCAATATATGGCTCTGTTTTTAACTGAAAATGTTGACTTAACTTTTGATAATGATGCCATTTCATTAATTGCGGAATTTGCTGAAACAGCTAATGAGAAAATGGAAGATATTGGTGCGAGGCGTTTACATACAATAATGAATACTCTCCTTCAGGATTATCTTTTTGATCTTCCCGAAAGTAAATTAAGTGAAATAAATATTACTGTTGATGAGGTAACTGAAAAGTTAAGTTCTCTGATTGAGGATGAAGATTTATCGCGATATATTTTATAAATTCAAAAGCCCGATTTTTTCGGGCTATTTTTTTAGCAATTTTTTAAGTTTTTCTTTTACTTCTAATTTAGCAATTTTTTTTGCATCCTTGGTGGAAATTAAACTCAAACCGGTCCCGACAGCTTCATAATGTTTGAGGATATTTTTATTTTTTATAATGTATGCATCACCTTTTATTTTCGCAAAATAACCTTGAATTTGACTTTTTCCGGAACTTATTGTCATATAATGTGTTTTAAATAAAATAGCTGTTTTTTGTCTGGAAATCTTGTATCCGATTTTCATCAGATTTTCGTCAAAGAAATGATCAAGATTTTGAATAAGAGGTGGGGAATATCTATTAATCTGAATTTGTTGTTTCTTAAAATTAATATTTTTGGAAATTAGATTTCGGAAAAAGGATTTATTTTCAACATTGTTTAACTGAAAGGTTTTTACTTCATCAAATAACAAATTTATACTTCGGAAATTAGCTATATTTTTGAGAAAAATTTCCCCATTTGAATTAGTCGAATATTTTTTTCCATTTATCAAAAAATACAAATTCTTCATTGGATTACCGGCAAAAGATACAAGCATAATAGGAATATTTGAAGGAACGTTATTAATGATATTTATTGATTTGGCAGGGGAAAATCTAATTCGTCCGATTTGTAATTTAAGTTGCTCTATTTTTGCTTTTAAAACAATTTTTTGACTGTTATCAAAATTAATTGGGATAAGTAATTTATCAATATCTCTAATATTATTTATCATTCTCTCAAGATTGTTTTCAATATATTCTTCCTCATTAATCATATTGAGGCGTGAGTTAAATTCTTTTTGCAGGATTGTGTTTAGTTTATCCAAATCAATATTGAACATTTTTTTATTCTTATCAAAAGTGATTAAATTATCAATTTTGGTTTTTGTGAAATTGTCTTTAATCAGCACATTTTTTAATGATAAATCCCTATTTAGTTTAGTTTGTAACTTTAAAATGACTTTTTGTTTGAATTGATTAAATTCAAATTGGTAATTTTTGGTTGAAGTGATTTTAATTGAAAAATTATTAGAAAATAAATTGGCAGAAATAATAAAAAATGCAAATAACAGTTTAACGAATTTCAAAACTAAATCTTCCTGAGTTGAAAATCTCAAATTGTTTAAATATTTTTTCCGGCAATTTACTTAAAGCGTCTATCATCATAAAATTGGGATGACTGTATTTTATTACTAAAGAATTTTTCTCAATCTGAGAATTAATTTTGCCGTTAAGAAGATTAATACTACAAAAATTGTCATTCTTCAAATAGATGAAATCGGTATTAGATAGAGTTTTAACAACTTTTTTTATTAAATCATCTTTAAGTAGAGTTTGATCTATTAATTCAACAAATTTAATCAAAACAAAATTTTTATAGTTTACTGTTTTAAAAATAAAGGTTTTAGCAATTGAAAAGGTTAAATCTGTTGAAATATTGTAAGTTGAGAATTTCTGGTTATTTATATAAGTACCATTTGTAGAATTCAAATCATTAATTGTGAAGCTATTGAAATTAAATAAAAGATGTTTTCCCGAAACCCAATTACATTTTATAATAATATCGTTTTGAGAATCTCGACCTAAAGTAATTACAGGTTTAGAAAAGATAATATAATTATGGGTAGTATAATTATCCAATATATAGAGCTGAGAATATTCTGTATCCAAATTATTGGGATTAGTATTCAAAGATTTTTTTTTTTGATTGGAATCACTTTGCGGTAAATTCAAATCTTGGGAAAAATCCTCCGATATTTTGTTTTTTTTATTTGGGAAAACAATTCTAACTTTTTCCTCGGGAAGTTCTTTTAAATAGGCTTTTTTATTTTTTTGAAGGAAATTTATCATTTCAATATCTTTTAGTTTCATGAAGTAAGAAATGGCGAAATCAAATCCTGAGCTGAATTCGTCTCTGTTTTTAGCTTCTGAGATTTTATCATTAAAAATATCCTCAATTAATTCATATAAATCATTTTTACTGTTTGAAAGCAAGGAAGTTATATTTGTTCGTAATTGTTCTTTATCATGATGTATTTGCAATTGATCCTGAAGATAGATCTGAAAGTTTATCAATTCCTTTATTTTTAATTCAGACGGTTCTGCGTTGATAATATCATTATAATATTCATAATATTTAAGTGATTCATTATCAAATTTTTTGGTTAAAAACAGATTAAACTTATCTTCAATTTGTTTCAAAGAAGGCGAGAGGTTTATCCATTCGATAAAATTGATATTTTTAAATTCATCAAAAACTTTAATTGATTTTAATAATCTGGAAACTGTTGAATAATCTACGGAATTGGGATTAATTAGGATTTTATTATAAGTTCTCTGCAAGACAGGGTAATCATTATTTAAAAAATTAAGAAAATCTCCATAAACTTCTTTAATTGTAAAAATTGTTTTGAAGTCGGAGCTATTAATATAAAGTTGAAGTGGAGTGAATAATTTTTCAAAAGAATCAATAAGCTGAACAATAACTTTCAGAGAAGGGAATTTTTTTTTCTTTTCGATCGAAATTAAGTGGTTAAAATAATTATAGAGTGAAGTAAATTTGATGTTTATAAGATTTTTAATATTAATATAAAGTTGATTGTTTTTCTTTAATTCATTCTGGTAGTTTACTAATATTCCTTTGATTTTCATAACTTCAGTTAAACCAAATTTTTCATCCGGGATTTCTGTAAGTTCTTGAAGAGCATTAATTTTATCATTAAGCGTCAGACTGCTAAACATCATTTTTCGATAATTGTTTGCAAGGGCAACATTTGTCTCTGACAAAACAGCAATAGCCATTCTTAAAGATTTCTCGAATTTTAGACGATTTGATTCGGCATGGATATATTCTTCAATAAAATTGATAGTATAATTTAAGTAAGATGTTTGGATTTTATTTTTTAGACGTGTTACAGAAGGATCATTAAACGGGCTTTGTTTCATTTGAATATCACATTTTAGAATTTCAATCAATGCGTTTTTTAAATGATTAACATGTTTCCAACCGGTAAAATTTTTAGATAAAGTAAAATATTTTTGAGCTGCATAAAACCACTCTCTTGTAACAGGAGGCATTCCTAAAAACTTATTAAAAATTTTAGACGACCTATTCAAAGTGGCCAAATATTCTGCTGTTTCTTTACGAGCAACATCCTTCAAAGTACTAATTTTCTCAAAATAAATATTCATTATACATCCTTGTTAAATAAAAAAGTACAAATAAAAAATCAAAAAATTAACTAAAAGCCATATGAAAATAATAAAAATTCTATAATAACCTTTTGTCAAGAAATGTATATAAATTATTATAATTGTCGTAATTAGTAGTGTTAGAAGAAAGAATTTTACGCTAACCTTCACTTTTTGTTTCTCTGATAAGTGGTAAATATTTTTTGTTGTTCCATCTTTTATTGAATCAATTGTAATAAAATAATCTCTGATAATAATTTTTTTTAAAATCAGATTTAAAGTTGTAGTTTTTCCTTTAACAAATATTGCCCAATCAGAAGGTAAAAATTTGTGAGATTTGGAATTCAAAAAATGGGGCTCGTCTTGAAGCATTGCTTGTTTTGCCAAATCACTGAGATTTTTTCTATCAAGAATTGAAAAATAATTTTCTTTAAGAATTAGATCTTGAGTTTGTTCAATTAATTTGCGGTTCTCATTTGTAATGTTTAAAAAAGTAATGTGAGATTTTTTAGGAAGCGATTCTTTTAAAAATTTGTATATTTTTATTGCAGATCTATTTTGAACAGCTGAATTATTGCAAAATAAAATAGTTGGAAATAGAAAAAGTAATATTAAATATCTTCGCATTTATCTTTTAACCACTCTGAAACCGATAAAATTAGTCCTTGTATTTGCTTTTGCTGCACTTCGGTAAAACGTAATCATCTTCTTTTTATCAAATGACCAGGCACCACCTCTTAATGAATGCATCTGAAAACCGTTATCAAAAATATCTGTATCACTTCCTTTGGGATTTATTTCCGGGGAAATTTGATAATAATCTTTATCATAAACATCAGAACACCATTCCATTATATTTCCACAAATTTCATAGATCCCAAGTTTAGAAGGTTTGTAAGTTTTTATTGGAACGACTGAATGCCATTTATTGTCATTATTCTCTTCCAAAAAATTTGCATCTTTTAAGGATATTGTTGCCCCGGTTGGATAAAGAATTTCTTTCCCGCCATTTCTTGCGACAAATTCCCATTCTGCTTCTGTGGGTAAATAACCTCCACTCCATTTGCAATATTCCTGAGCACCATACCAACTTACTTCAATTACCGGAAATGCATTATATGGTTCTTTTGGTACAAAAAGACCGTTTTTAAATTCAATCATACAATGTGGACTCAGTATATTAATCCATTCAACATTAAAAGTTTTCTGATTACCTTTTGAATTTAGAAATTTACAAAATTGTTCGTTTGTAACATTTGTTTCCGAAATATAAAAACTTGAAAGTGTAACTTTATGAACGGGTGCATTTTTAAAACCGGATTTAAGGAAATCACCCATTTCGAAAGAATCACCATTTATATGAACAAATTTGAGTTGAGGTTCGTTATTTTTTAACAATTCTTTTTTGGATATTTTTAGCCATTTATCTAATTTTAGAGCCGGATTTATTTTTAATGATTGGGATGCTGTTATGAAAATACCTTCAAATTCCTTATTCTTTTTATGATTTTTTATTTTTTGAATTATTTTTTTGAAGGTCAATTTAGATAATTTTTTAAAAGATTTATTTTTAGAATCAGAATGAGCGAGAATTTTAAGATAATGAAGGGCGTTATTATTTTCCGGTGAATAGAGTTGTTGTAACTCCAAATTTTTTTCAACAGCTTTAACGAGTTTGTCAAATTTCTCAGGGATTATTTTTGGGGCTTCCGGATTGTTTTTAGTTGTAATTTTCTTTTTAATTGGAGATTTTTTCTTTTTTATTGGTTTTGAAAATGAAGTTTTGAAAATATTTTTAATGATATTTATCATAGTTAAAATCAGGATAATGAATAAGAAAATCAGCAATTTTTCAATTATATTATAGTTATCACGATAAAATTCACTTTTTTTATTTTTACTATTAATATCGTTAAATATTTTTCTTTGATTAGGAAGTAATTGTGCGGAATTATCAACATTGATAGATTTCAAAGAATTTGTTTTGTTTAAAATATTGAATGATAAACTTGGAAATGTGGTCAAAGCAATATTCTCTAATTTTTTAAAATTTTGCACACCATTCAAATTCACTAATTTTGATTTAGATACGTCTAAGTCTGAAAGCTGTTTTAATCTAAAAATATTATTCAAATTAATTGCTCCACAATTAGATATATTTAATTTTGTGATGGAATGAACAGAATTAATTGAGTTTAAGCTGATTTGCGGATTCCCTGAAATATCTAACGCAGATAATAAAAATCTCTTTTTTAAAGGATATAATTTTTTTATATTTGAATCCGGATCAATTGATAAAGCTGAGATTGTATAAGGTAGATTCTCTATTTGGATGTGGTTTGCGTTTTTTTGAAGATTTATCATTACTCCAAATTTAGATATATTTTCTAAAGAATTTCTTAAGAAAATTATTCTTTGATTATTGATATTTAGAAATTCAAATTTAGCGTTTGTGATTAAATCATTACTATTTTTTAACTCTTTACCAACAAGGATTCCATTTTTATAGATTAAATTTTTATTAATGGAAATATTTAATTTTGGCTCATCTTTATAATTAAATTCATAAATAATATGCCCGTTTTCATCTTTTAACTGAACAAAATCTCCATATTCTAATTTAAGCTTTTCCGGGCTTTTCCCTTCAAATTTGAAATTAACAAAAGTTTGATAGTTGCCGGTTTTAAAAGGAATTAAATTGTTTTTATGAGAATGATTTTTAAAAATATTCATAAAATAAGGTTGGAGTAAAAAGAAAATTAAGAAAATCAAAAATAACATTAAATAAGCTTGTTTAAGATTATAATTATTTTTAGAATTTACAGAATCTGCTTTTTCTAAAAACGAGAATAGTTTGGAAAATGGATAGGGTAAAACTTGGCGTTTTAATTTTTTTAAATCAGCAATTACTTCTTCCATAGAATTGTATCTGTCTTCCGGATACATTTCTAAACATTTTTTTAGAATTATATTTTTGGGATTTTTAGAAGAATTTATTTTTTTGGGAAGAATATAATCGGGTGTTTCATTTGAATCTAACTTAAATGGATAAGAGTTATGGAAAAGTTCATAAAGGACTATTCCAAAAGAAAAGATGTCAGATTTTAAAGATGGCTTTTCGCCCCATTTAATTTCGGGCGGTAAATAAGCCTGCGTACCTCTAATTCCGTTTTGAGATTTTTCCAATTCTATATTTGTTGCAATTCCAAAATCGGTAAGTTTGACTTCTTTTTTATTATTGATTAAAATATTTTGGGGTTTAATATCTTGATGAATGACGAGATTGTCGTGAGCATATTTAATTCCTTTTGCCAAATCCAAAGCGATATTTAAACGATCATTATTTGATAAACCGGATTTAGAATTGATGAACTCTCGAAGGTTTTGGCCTTCAAAATATTCCATATCAAGCAGAATATAGTCATGATTAAAATCAATGTCGAATATTCTCACAATTGATGGATGGTTAAGATTTGCTAATATCCGGGCTTCGTGATTCAAATCATCGGCGAGCTCACTTAATTCTGATTGCTCACCGAGGATTTTAATCGCTTTATAAATTTTTAACTTGGTATCAAAACAATGATAAACTTCGGAAAATGTTCCACTTCCAATTTGATCGATAATTTTATAACGATCATTTACAATATCACCATTTTTAAAAGAATATTTACTCATAACCTAATTGCGAATATTCACAAAAATTAATCAACCATTTTTTTTATTTTATTGAAAATATAAAGTATTGGTAGCATGATTATTGTGAATTGTATTCAACAACAATAACTTTGCCATCGGTCGTGCAGGCAATTGTACCGCAATTAAAATGGTAATTTGCTCCGGAATAAGATTGAGACGGTATTTCGGTTCCGTAAACTTGATAATGAGAAAATCTTGATAAGCTATGAGGATGTCCATAAGGATTACCGGTTCCAAAACTAATTCCGGCAATTTTATTATTCTGATTTAATACCGCATTCAAAAATTCCGACGATGAAGATGTATGAGAACCATGATGTCCAACTTTTAAAACATCGGAAGAAAGAGGAAGGTTTGCTTCAATCATGTGTTGTTCTAAAGATCTTTCAGCATCTGCTGTTAATAAAAATTCCGCATCTCCATAGACAACATGCAAAACAAAACAAGAGTTATTATCATTTGAATCTACACCATTCGGTACTCCAACATTCAAAATTTCCACACTGGCATTTGAATTCAAATCAAGGAAATCTCCAACTTGTTTGTTTTCGTGACTTTGAACAGTAAAATAATGATCGTAAGACATATCATCAGCTTCTCTAATATCACGAACTCCACCATAATGGTCTGAATCACTATGCGATTCTATCAAGTAGGTAAAATGATTAATATCGCGAGATCTTACATAATTTAGCATTATCGGTACTCCATCGCCATCCCAAGAACCGTCATCTTCGCCACCCGGTTGTCCCCAAGGAGGTTCATGTGTTCCAAATCCACCGTCAAATACAACATTTTCACCTTCGGGAGTAATTATCAGATTTCCTTCTCCTTGAGCGATATCAACAAAATCTACTTCAAGGTGTGAATAATCTGTTTTAGTGGCAGTAAAATTTATGGTAGAATCTTGAATGGATGAATCATTTTCAACAACCAAAGTCATCGTAATATTTGATGTATTTGATTTTATCGGAATTGAAAATTTGATACTGTCTGTCATTGCGCCGGCAAGATATCCATCGTAATCTTTAGACAGATTGTCGGTAGATCTGTAGGAAAAATGTAAATTTACGGCCGACTTTGTTTGAACAGTTACAGTATTATTTTCAGTAGTTATTTTAGTTATTAAATGATTTGTTTGGCTTTGAACCGATATTGGTGTATTAGTTCCACAACCAAAAATAAGCAATAATAATGCAATGCTTAAGATTATAATTTTTTTCACTCTGTCTCCTTAGTTTTACTTTTATTAGTAAGCAAAATTTTATTTTTAATAATTTTTATTTCTTTTAGACTCAATCCGGTGATTTCGGCGATATCTTCAATATCGATTTGTTTGGTAAGCATTTTTTCTGCTATTTTAACGGTTTTATTTTTTTCACCTTCTTTTATACCATCTATTTTTCCACTGATATAATGAGATTCATACATACTTGCACCTTGATGAAGTTCCCATTGATATTTTTCATATTCCGCTCTTTCAGCTTCACTCATCTTCAGTACATCTAATTTTTCTTTGGCTTCTT
>JAMOQM010000107.1 GCA_027064005.1 Candidatus Cloacimonadota bacterium
ATAGCACTAATTGAAAATATAAGACTAGACAAAATAATCATTGAAATCAATTTTCTCATTTTTTCCTCCAAAAATAATTTAGGTAATTTTTTTTTTAAAAGGAATTTATGCAAGTATTATTTTGAAGTGTTTTATAAATATATTGATTATCGAATTAACGCTGTCTTTTATTTCTGCGAAAATTTCTAATTCTGTGTTTCAGGAACTATCACTGGATAAATTATACAGCTTAGATTATGGATGTTTCTAAGTGGTTTTATTATTCAAATCAACAAATTTATTGCAAATGAAGTTTCGGAATTTATCAAGATTAACAATATCTAATTTTACCGAGACAACAACAAGCGGGATAATTTCTTGTTTGTATTGCAATTTCGCAAAATCTTTTTCAGTTGTTAACACATAATCTATTTTGTGATGTTTGATGTAATATTGAATTGAGTATAAATCTTGATCGGTAAATTGATGATGGTCTTCAAAAATAAAGTGTTTAACGATTTGTATATTTTTTGATTTGATTGTATTTTCGAATGATTCCGGGATTCCAATGCCTGAAAGTAACACTATTCGTGAAGATAAAATTGTGTTTATCGAAACGGGTTCTAAATTTGGTTTGTAAAATTTATCAACTACATATTTAGAATGGATGAATGGTTTGTGGAACTGGTTCAATTCTTTGATCGGATTAATACCGTTTATTAAAATCAAATCGGCATTTGTTATTGCACTGAGAGGTTCTCGCAAAATACCGGCAGGGAGTAAAAATCCATTTCCAATTTTTGAGAGAGAATTAAAAACAACCAAGTCCAAATTGTGATAAACTTTTAAATGTTGAAAGGAATCGTCTAAAATAATTATATCAAGATCTGTAAAAGTATTTTCTAACATCTGTATTGATTTTGCTCTATTTTTACCAACAATTACCGGGATTCCTTTTAATTTAGAGGCTAACAAATTTGCTTCATCACCGGCATTTTTTGCTTCCGGACGGATACTGTAATAATCGGAAATAATTTTATTTGAATTTTCAAATTTACCTTTATAACCTCGATGAGAAACAGCTACTTTGAAGTTAAGACTGGTTAATATTTCACTTAATAAGATGGTTAATGGCGTTTTCCCGGTTCCACCGCTAACAATATTTCCTATGCTGATAATAAATTTTTTACTCTTAAATTGCTTGTTTGGAAAAATCTTATAAAATTTTCTATGGATTGTTTGAATTAAAAAATTAATTAGTGAAAATGGAAATAAAATGTAGGAAACAAAAGTTCTTTTTAATAAATGTGATTTGATAAATTCTTGGAGTTTCATAAAAAAAAGCTGCCAGATGACAGCTTAGAATTTAACTTTCGGTGCTTCTTGAGCGCCGGGTTTAGTTTTAAAGAATTGTGCTTTTTGAATGTTAAATATTCCTGCGAAAACGTTGTTGGGGAAAGTAACAATTTCTTTATTAAAGTCACGAACAGAATTATTAAATTTTCTTCTTTCTTGAGCAATTCTGTTTTCAGTTCCTTCAAGTTGATCTTGAAGTGCCATAAAGTTTTTATCGGCTTTTAACTCGGGATAACGTTCTACAACGACCATTAATCTTTGAAGAGCTCCGGATAAGTTGTTTTGAACTTGTTGGAATTTTTGGAAAGATTGTGGGTCATTTAGAATACTTTTATCAACATTAACCATTCCGCCGGCTTTTGAACGGGCTTCTGCGATTTCAGTAAAAGTATCTTTTTCATGAGTAGCGTAACCTTTAACTGTATTAACTAAATTTGGGATCAAATCATAACGACGTTGGTATTGATTTTCAACCTGAGCCCAAGAATTTTCCACATCAACTTTCATTTGTTGTAAACGGTTGTATTTTTTTATAACATAACCGGCAAAAAACATTGCAATTACAATTAATGAGAGAAGAACTATTAAAACTTTTTTCATTAAATCTCCTTAATTATGAACTGATTTTCTTTCCGTTCTTGTATTCTTCCTTGTAGTAGAGGTTTCCATTTTCTTTAAATGCAATGCACTCTCCATCAAGTTTTCCTCTTTTATAATGTTCGATCAATTTGATTTTACCGGATTCGTAAAACCATTGAGCTTCGCCGTCTTCAAATCCATTCTTGAATTCTAAAATAGCAGCAACAACTTCATTTTCATAATACCAAATTGTTTTACCCGTTTGTAAATCTTCCCGATAAGTTGTTTTTCTCCAAATTGAGCCGTTCTCATAATATGATTTATAGTAACCTTCGCGTTTCCCATCTTTATATTCGACTTCCGCTTCTAAGCGACCATTCTCATAAAACCACTTATTTAATCCATTTCTTTTATCATTTTCAAAAACTTCTTCAGTTTTTATATTACCCGATTCATAATAAGTTTTTTTTACTTCCACGGTTCCTCCGAATTAAAATTCAATTCCTTTACGTGCATTTATACCAATATTAAAATAATGTTTAATTTCTTTCATTTCCGTAACTAAATCAGCTTTCTCAATTACTTCCGGTAAAGCATATCTTCCAGTCATTACAATCTCACTTTTTGTGTCAAGTCTAAATATCTCTAGTTGTTTTTCTTTGGGGAGAAGTTTCCAGGAAACAGCGACATTAATTTCATCAATAACTATTAAATCATATTTATTGGAATCAATACACTCTAATACTTTTTCATAACCTTTTTCAGCTTCGGAAAAATCTATTTCTGACGGATTATTCGGATCAATCAATTTATCCGTACCAAATTGAAAAATATCTAAATTTTCTTGTTTGGATAAAAATTGAATTTCACCGTACTCAAAATTCTTCTTCATAAATTGAATAAGACAAACTTTGTGGTTTCTCCCGAGAGCTCTGATAATTAAACCGAGAGACGCCGTGGTTTTTCCTTTTCCATTACCTGTGTAAATCTGAATCATTTTATTTTTCTCCTAAAACAAAACAATTTATTTTGATTGTTTGTGTCAATGATTTGATTGTTTTTTTAGAAAATATTTCCTAAAAGCAGTATAACTTCCGGGAAAAAAATTAATAAGGAATAATTTGAGCAATTATTGAGGATATATAAAATTTAGTGATAGATCAATTGTGGCTTGACACTTATCAGGTAATGAAAAATTTATTAGTAAATGAAAATTTAGGATGTTTAAATGAAATATAAATATGACGTTATTGTTGTTGGAGCAGGTCATGCCGGAGTTGAAGCTGCTTTAATATCTGCGAGAATGGGAGCAAATACGCTTTTATTTGTTATTAAGTATGAAAGCATTGGACGAATGTCCTGTAATCCATCAATCGGCGGTCCGGCAAAAGGACATATAGCAAGAGAAATTGACGCTTTAGGTGGAGAAATGGGGCGAGTTACCGATTTGACCGGAATCCAATTTAGAATGCTGAATAAGAAAAAAGGACCCGCTGTCTGGGCTCCAAGATCTCAAAATGATCGACTTCAATATTCTGTTGAAATGAGAAAATCATGCGAACAACAAGATAATTTGGATGTTATTGAATCGATAATAGATGAAGTAATTGTTGATAATGAGGAAGTTGTCGGAGTCAAATCTAATCTTGGAGAAATGTATTTTTCAAAAAAAGTTATCATTGCTTCCGGAACATTTATGAAAGGTACAATTCATATTGGAAGTACTCATTATGACGGCGGACGATCAGGTGAACCGGCTTCGTTAAAATTATCGGATAATTTGTTGAAATTCGGATTTAATATTGCCAGATTTAAAACAGGAACGCCACCGCGAATTGATTTGAGAACGGTAGATTTTTCTCAATTAGAAGTCCAACCAGGTGATCCTAATCCAACCGGTTTCTCTTTTTATCGAGATATTAAACCAAAAAATTTAGTTGATTGTTATTTGACTCATACAAATCCTGAAACTCATAAAATAATTCAAAATAATTTAAATTTATCATCTTTATATGGAGGATATATTTCAGGTGTTGGACCGAGATATTGTCCGTCAATAGAAGATAAAATTGTCAAATTTAACACTAAAAATAGTCACCATGTTTTTATTGAACCGGAAGGAACTCACACAATTGAAGCTTATGTTAACGGTGTCTCTAACAGTCTTCCACCTCAAGTTCAGGAAAAAATGCTAAAGACAATTCCGGGACTTCAAAACGCCAAAATTATTAGATACGCTTATGCTATCGAATATGATTATATAATTCCCGACCAAATCCTTCCAACTTTGGAAACAAAGAAAATTAAGGGGCTGTATTTTGTCGGGCAGATTAACGGGACATCAGGTTATGAAGAAGCTGCGGCTCAGGGGATTTGTGCCGGGATAAATGCAGTTTTAGCTTTGGATAAAAAAGACCCGCTTATTTTTGACCGTTCAAATTCATACATTGGTGTTTTAATTGATGATTTAGTTACAAAAGGTACAAATGAACCTTATAGAATGTTCACTTCTCGAGCGGAATATCGTTTGTTTTTGAGACAAGATAATGCTGATGAAAGATTGATGCCGATAGGTCATTCATTAGGATTGGTTTCAGACGTAATTTGGCAACGGTTTAAAAAAGATCAGGAGTTAATTAAAAAAGAAATTTATAAATTGGAAACTACAACAAGTAATAAAAATCCTGCTTTGAAAGAGCCGACCAAATTTGCAAATATTCTAAAAAGACCTGAAATATCTTTGGAAAAATTGGTCGATTTTGGATATGAAATGCCTCCCAATTTAAGTCAAACCGTAAAAGATAAAATTTCTTTTAAAATTAAATATGAAGGATATTTGACCCGTCAACTGCGTGATATTGCGAGATTTGAAAATATGGAACAGAAAAAAATTCCTCAAGATTTGGATTTTATGAAAATCTTGAACATTTCTTATGAAGCACGTGAAAAAATGAACAAAATTCATCCGCTTTCAGTTGGTCAAGCTTCAAGAATTTCAGGAGTAAACCAAAATGATATTACGGCATTAATTATTTATTTAAGGAAACAAAATTATGAAAAATCTTAGAATTCTCATTTTCCTATTGGCTCTAATTTTGATTTCATGTGCTAATAATGTAAAAACAGTTTCTGAAAAAAAGGTTAAAAAAAATATTGTGAAAAATTATGTTTTACCGGAATGGCTAAATGTCTTTCCCAAACAAAAATCATATTTAATCGGTTTTGCACATAAAACAAATAGTCGGTTAAAAATGCTTGATGAAGCTAAACAATCAGCTTCTATTTTTTCTTGTAGAAATTCCGAGGCATACAGTGTTCATAAAAAAGCTATTGTCCGAGATTTGGATGAAAGAACAAGTCGCTTTGATTTGAATGTTTCGGCAAATATTTCAAAAGTAAAAAATATGGCAAAATATTTAAGTGTAGTAGATAGTTGTAAAATTGATGATTATTATATTTATCTTTTTAAAAACAAAAAACATCAAAGTAAAATTTCTCCCAAAATAATCCATAAATATCAGGTTAAGGTTTCCTCGGCTGATTTGATTGACGCATTGAATAAAGGCTTTGATAAAATTCGCACGCAAATGGCGGAATTTCATCAAAAAAAAGTTATAACTTCTACTACCTTATATAATGAAAGAGTGATTAAGAAAGGAGAAATTAAAAGTTTAGAAATAATTTCCGGTTTAAATTTGTCCTCAATAAAAATATCTTCGATTTATAAAGAATCAAACTTAACCTATATTGTGGAAATAAATATGGAAGAAAATTCGAGGTAAAAAATGAAAATTGTTGCAATTATACCGGCAAGATATGAATCTTCCAGATTTCCCGGTAAACCATTAAAAATGTTGAAAGATAAAACAATTATTCGGCATGTTTACGATAATGTTGTTAATACCAATATCTTTGACAAAGTAATCGTGGCGACGGATGATCAAAGAATATTCGAGGCGGTAAAAAAATTTGGCGGTGAAGTCGAAATGACGAGTAAAAATCATCAAAGCGGTTCTGATAGGGTGGCTGAAGTTTGTAAAAAAATAGATGCTGATATTGTCGTGAATGTTCAGGGTGATGAACCGTTTATAGATAAAAAGACTCTAAAAGAACTTATTGCTGTTTTTGAAGACAAAGATGTTGAGGTTGCTTCATTAATGCATAAAATTTCTCTGATTGATGCTGAGAATCCCAATGTTGTCAAAGTTGTGGTTAAAAATAATTATGATGCCTTATATTTTTCGCGTTCGAAAATTCCTTACAATCGTGATGGTGTTGATTGTGTTTATTACGGACATGTTGGCGTTTATGCTTTCAAAAAAGAAGTTCTTTTGAATTTTGTGAAATTAGAAAAATCAGAATTGGAAGATCTTGAGAAATTAGAGCAATTACGTTTATTGGAGAATAATTATCAAATAAGAATGGTCTTAACTAATTATGAAGGAATTGGAATTGATTCTCCAGATGATTTGGCTCAGGCAATCGAAATGATAAATAATAATTGACATTAAGAGTTTAATCTTTAAATTCTCACTATAATACAAAAAAGGAGAACTTATGAAAAAATTAATGATTTTAGTTGTTTTTGTTTTCTTGTCTATGGCGCTTTTTGCAACCGTGCAATATAAGATAACGCTCATTGACATGGGAATGAATGGTTGGGAAGGCGGTTCGGTTGATGTAATTGTTAATGGTAATGTTGTTTTAGATGATATCACAATAGTTTCCGGTCCTGCCCCGGTTGACTTCTTTTTCGATGTTGAAGGTGGAGACCAAATAACAACTACTTATGTAGCCGGAAATAATCCTAGTGAAAATTTCTATTACATTTACGATTCTGAAGATAATGCCGTTGGTTCAGATGGAGTTACAGGAGTTCCTTCCGGTATTTCAAATCCGATTATTGCTGTTGATCCAACCGGTAATGAGGTAGATTACAATCTTCAAACAAATTTAAAAGGCAATTTTCCTAATCCATTTCATATTTTGAATTCAGAAAGAGGAACCGGAACAACCATTGCTTTTTCTTTAAGAAAGGATAATTTTGTTTCCTTGAATATCTATAATGTTTTAGGACAGAAAGTTAAAACATTAGTTAATGAGGAAATGAAATCAGGAGATAAACAAATTTTTTGGAATGGAAAAGATGATGAGAATAAATTTGTTTCAAGCGGAATATATTTTTATCGAATGAAAACAGACAAATTTGTTTCTATCAAAAAAATGATTCTGATGAAATAGGATATTATCAAGAAAATTGTTTTGATAAAAAATTGAAAGGCAGACATTAAGTTCTGCCTTTTTTTTTATGGGATTGCGTAAATAAAGCAAAGAATCGGGTTGAGAGATGTATTAAAAAATACTAAGAAAATAGAGAAATTTCTCATGAAAATCAATAAATTTGATTGAGTTTTTTTCTTTTTAATAATCTTTACTAACTTTAAAAATATAGTTGACAATATTGAAATAAATTAATTTTCTATTAAAGATGTTCGGATTGTTTATAAAAAAAATATAAGGAGAACTATGATGATACGTGAAATGATTATTGTTTCAATTGGTTGGTTGATATTAATCCTTTTTTTAGTTAGATTAAATAAAGGCAAGCATTTGCTAAACCTAATAGATAATTCAAAATCTATTGAATTTCCTTTTTTAGATAAGAATGAAATTATGAAAAAAATTCAATCACTTCCAAGGTATAAGATTGTATCATCAAATGAAGATTCAATGATTATTTGTTATAGAAAAAATATCTTTGATGTCGGGATAAATATCGGGATGAAATTTAGTGATAAAAATATCCGTGTAATTGTTAGAAGTGCACTTTTTAATTCCAAAATATCCAAAACTTTGGAATATAAAATAGTTAATAATTTGCGACTACATAATGATTGAAAATCAGCTTTTCTAAAGAATGAAGGATTTGTTTCTATTAAAAAATGATTCTGATGAAATAATATTGTTATCTAAATAAAACTCTTTTGAAAAATTTCGGAGGGAAGAAAAATATTTCATTTTATTCATTGACAATATTATTTCAAAAATTTAGATGAATTTTGTGTGTTCATTGAAGCCTTTCGGAAGAAATAAGCAAAACGAAAAAATGCCGGTTCGCTCTCGGCTAAAATTTTTACAACTCATTTATTAGAAGAAGGAGAAGATTTGAGGAAAATTAAATTTTTTTTAGGGAAAAGAATTATTCTAATAATAGAAATTTACACGCATGTCACGTCAAAAACACTGCAAAGGATAAATAATCTTTTAGATAATTTGGAAATTTAACATGGAAATAAGGTATGCAATAAAATATATTTTTAGGTTATTGCCTACCTTTCACAAATATCTATAAGCTGGTTATGTTTACCTGGAAGTGGACGGGGGGATAGATGTTATGCCTATTGTTGCAAAAGTATAGTAGAAGTTCTTAACTTAAAAAAGTAATTAAAATTATTGAAAATGATTGGAGAAAGTAAAAAAATGATAAAAGAAAAATATATACAAGTTACCAT
>JAMOQM010000108.1 GCA_027064005.1 Candidatus Cloacimonadota bacterium
TTGTAGTTGATAATGATGACAATACAAGTGCAACCATAAATACAATTATTTTGAATCAAAACTATCCAAATCCTTTCAGTCCAACCGGATCTGAACGTGGAAATTCAACAACAATTTCATTTACAATTCCTACTGATGGGAATGTAAATATCGCTGTTTATAATATTAAAGGTCAAAAATTAAAAACACTAACAAACCAAGAATATTCAAAAGGAAATCATAAAATTATTTGGAATGGAAAAGACGACAACAATAAAACCATTTCAAGCGGTGTCTATTTCTATAGATTAAAATCAGGGAAATATACTTCTACGAAAAAAATCCTTGTTTTGAAATAGATAGATTTAATTAGTAAACATTAACGGAAGTTTCGCATTTGGTAATTGCCAAAAAGAACTTCCGTTTTTTTGTATAAACATCAGCTTTAAAAATTAACCACGAATTTTCACGAATTAAGACGAATGAAAACGAATTTAAGAAAGAAATTTGCCATGGAAATTTATGAACAAACTCAAACGAAGTTTTATAGATTTTCGTTTTCACCGGAATGACAATATATCAAGATTTTGATTTCGGGAGACCGCTCTATAAAGATACCTTTTATAAACAAAAATTTGAACCTCAAAAATTAATCATAAAACATTATTAACAACTTTTTCCATTTGACATATTTTTTTAAAATATAATATTTTGCTCAAGAACTTGAGGAGGCACATTGGAAATAATGATTAGCAAAAATATTAAGATTAGTAGGGACAATCATCTACTTGGCTATTTTGATTTATTGAATCAAAAAAGATATGGGAAAAAACTATAAAACAACAGAAATTTACACACATATAACGTCAAAAACACTGCAAAGGATAAATATTCTTTTAAATAATTTGGAAATTTAATATGAAAATAAGGTTTACAATAAAACACATTTTTAGGTTATTGCCTGCCCTAAAAGTGGACAAGGGTATAGATGTTACGTACAATACAGCTTATTGACATAACGAATAACATAAACCTTATTTAATAATTGATTAACAATTTTCTTTTATTCTGGACAAAATATTAATCAGAAAATATTTGTAGAAAAAGGTGGTAAAGAAATGAAGAAAAAGATATTTGCGGTAGACGATGAGCCTGATATTCTCGAGTTAATTTCAATTAATATTAGAGAAGCTGGTTATAATGTCTTAACTTTTGAAGATTCACATTCATTGATGGTACAACTTGAAAAAGAAATTCCGGATTTGATTGTTCTTGATATTATGCTTCCGGAAATAGATGGTTTTGAAGTTTGCAGAATCCTTAGAAATTCTAAAAAATATAAAGAAATACCCATTTTGATGTTAACTGCAAGAAGTGATGTCACAGACAAAATTTTAGGATTGGAATTCGGAGCTGATGATTATATGGTAAAACCCTTTTCACCACGAGAACTTGTTGCTAGGATCAAAAGCATTTTACGAAGAGTAAATACAAAATCAAAAATAGAAATCCCAAAAGAAACAATTCGAAAAATTGGTGGATTAGAAATTGATATTGAAAAATATGAAGTACGCTTAAATAGTAAATTAGTGGATTTAACAACTACTGAATTCAAAATTCTTGAATTACTTTCAGAACGACCGGGGAATGTATATTCTCGAAATACTTTGCTTAATCATCTTTGGGGAAATGAAAAAATTGTTATTGATAGAACAATTGATGTTCATATTAGAAATTTAAGAAAAAAACTCGGAGAAACAGGGAAATTAATAAAAAATGTTAGAGGAATAGGATATAAATTACGAAAGGTAATATGTAAATGAGAGTAGGAATTTTCTCAAAGTATTTATTGAGTTTTACAGTTTTGATTGTAACGTCATTATCAATTTCTCTCGTAGTATCTATTAGCACCATCAAAAAAAGTTATCTGAAGCAGAACAAAGCACATCTTCTTACACTTTCTAAAGTAGTTAAAATTTTAATTGAAGAAAATTCGTTTGACTTAAATAATTCAAAACTTCAACAAAAGATAAAAGAACTTTCCAAAAATATTGATTATAGAATAACAATAATTCTTAAAAATGGAAAAGTAATTTTTGATTCGGAAAAAAATCCGGCGTTAATGGAAAATCATAAAAACAGACCGGAGATTATCGAAGCTCGCAAAAGCGGAAAAGGTTATCGGTTACGTTGGAGCAATACTCTAAAAAAAGAGATGATGTATTTTGCTATTCCGATTTATCAGAACAAAGATATAGTTGCTTTCGTTCGTGTTAGCAGTTTTTCTGATGAAGTATTTATTCTCCTTAACAGCATCAAAAAAAATATGTTCTTAACCTCTTTCTTTATAATTTTGTTTTCATTTATAATTTCTTTTATCCTGGCAAATCGTTTTACGAAGCCAATAAAACAACTTGCTGAAGCCTCACAGCAAATAGCTAAAGGAAATTATCAAACTCGTGTTTTTACGAAAAATAGAGATGAAACGTATGAATTGACAAGTGGTTTTAATTATATGGCTAAAAAAATAAATGATCAAATTTCAGAAATTTCAAAACAATCTGAAAGGTTATCAATAATTATCAATTCAATTAATGAAATATTTTTTGTTATTGATAAAGAGGAAAAAATTGTATTTCAAAATCAAGAATTCTTGAATTTTATACAAAATAAAAATTTTAGTGAAAAAAGATATTGGGAAATAATCAGTAATCCTAAATTAATTAAAAAAATCGACAATGTTCTAAAATTTAAAACAAATGAAAAAGCAGAAATAAAAATCGGAGAAAGTTCCTATCTTTTCAGTAGCTCATATTTGCAAAAATCTTCTTCCGCAATCTTTCTTTTATTTGATGTAACTGAGATAAATAAATTTCGGGAAATAAAAAAAGATTTTTTGATAAACGCTTCTCACGAACTTCGAACTCCGCTGACTTCTATCAAAGGTTTTCTGGAAATAATGTCCGAAAATCCCAGTGCAGACAACTCTAAATATCTGAAAATATTAAATAGAAATACTAACCGTTTAATAAATATTGTAAATGATATTCTAACTCTATCGCAAATTGAAACAAAACTTCAACTTTCATTAGAAAAAATTGATATTAGAAAAGTTCTGCAAAATTCAATAAAAATTTTTGAACATAAGACAAATGAAAAAGAGATAAAATTCACAACAAATTTTGAAAAAATACAGAAATTTAAATTTGACCCTTTCAAATTGGAACAGGTTTTTGTTAATTTAATTGATAATGCAATAAAATACTCAAATGAAAAATGTAACATAAATATTTCACTTTTTTCTGAAAACAATTTTGTAAGAATAGATTTTTCAGACAACGGAATTGGTATAAAAAAAGAACAGATCCCTCGTTTATTTGAGCGATTTTATGTTGTTGATAAATCTCGTTCAAGAAAAGTTGGTGGAACAGGTTTGGGACTTTCAATAGTGAAACATATTATTCAGCTTCATAATGGTAAAATCAATATTCAAAGCGAATATGGAAAGGGAACAACAATTCAGCTATGGCTTCCGATAAAAATTTAGATTTTGAAAAAGAACTTAAAGAGCTAACACCTCTTATCAAAAAAATTGCTTCCAACTTTATAACTCCCAGCATAACTGCTGATGAATTATTTCAAGAAGGAGCAATAGGCGTTTATGAAGCTTTGAAAAAATTTGATTCGCAAAAAAACACAAAATTCTCAACTTATGCGTATTTTTGGATAAAAAAACATATTATGAAATATGTGGAAAAAGAAAAATCTAAATATAAACTCAATGATAAACTATTTCAAAATAAAATTGATGAAAATCCGAAAGAAGAATTCACATCAAAAAGTAGAATTTCTTTTCCTGAAACAATGCCAAAACCCGAAAAACAAGTGTTGGATCTTTTACTTAATGAAGAAAAACCACTTATTGAAATTTCTAAAATTCTGAATATTTCAAGAGAAAAAGTTCGACAAATCAAAGAAATGGGTTTGAGACGACTAAAAATAAAAAAAACTTTGTAACTGTTTAAATTGTTTCATAAATTCAACTGTTTATTAAACTAATTTCTCCCCTTAACACAATCTTAACAATTCCTTTATTTTTAATTAACATTCGAATAGTATAATTATACGAAAGAAAAAATGAAGGAGGTAAAGTGAAAAAAACACTTTTGTTAGTAGTAATAATTTTGATAGTTGTCAGTTCATTGACAGCAGAAACAAAATTAAAGATGGAATCGTGGAACAGATGGACTTATCAAACGGAAGATGGTGAACTTATTAAAAACGAGATGGCATTGAAAAGAGGTTATCTAAGATTAGAGCCTAAATTCGGTAGTAATATCTCAGGACGGTTTAATCTTGATTTCTTTAGCGATGACGATGCCGGAGATGGAGCAGGTATTAAGTTGAAATATGCTTATCTTGATTTCAGCAATTTGCTTCCTGTAAAAGATCTAAAATTTACAGTCGGTTTGATGAAAACTTATTTCGGAACAATTTATTCTTGGAATTATACAACAATTGAAAAAGACCCTTCAGACAAGTATAAATTTGTAAGTTCAACAGATTATGGATTTGGGCTAAGCGGTTATTTCCCAAATGGATTTGGAACTTATCAAGCAGCAGTTTATAATGGAGAAGGTTACAAAAAAACCGGTGATGAGCTTAATAAAGACATGAATTTTCTTGGAAATATTCGTGTGATTCCGATCCCAGGAATTACTGTTGGTGGTTCATTTATGATGAAGACAGCTAAGGATAGTGAAATCCCTGACAGTCAGGGAAATATGATTGATAATCCCGAAAGAGAGGAATTTACTCAATTTGCTGTAATCGGTAATTTTGCTTATGGAAATGTCAAAATATTATCTCAGTATCTCAATCAAACAAAATCAACTCCAAATATAAACGGTTCAGATGATGTTGTAAAAACAGTAATTTCCTTGATGCCGACTTACAAAATAAATAACAAAATTGATTTGGTTGCAAGATATGATCTTTATGACCCAAACTCAGATGTAGATGATGATGGAAAATCTTTAATGCTTTTCGGAGCAAATTATCATTTGATGAGAGATGCTAAAAACAAACCCAAATTAATGATTCAAGCTAATTATGAAATTGAAACACCGGAAGATAGCGATGCAGATGCTGTAAACACAATGATGGTTCAGTTACGCTGGATATTTTCAAACAAATTAAAATAAAAAAATAGGAGACAAAATGAAAAAATCAACAAAAATTATCTTGATCGGATTAGTAGTAATGATGATGTCTGTTTCAGCTTTTGCGAGAGGGAAAAAATCAACAATTACAATTGCCGGTTCAACAACTGTTTTACCGATAGCTCAGGCAACAGCTGAAGTATTTATGGATAAAAATCCTGATATTAATATTTCTGTTCGAGGAGGAGGTTCAAGTGTGGGAATAGCTTCCATTATGTCTGGTACAGTTGATATCGGAGATGCTTCTCGACATATAAAAAACAAAGAACTTGCTGCTGCAAGAAAATCAGGAATTAATATTGTAGAACATATTGTGGCAAATGACGGAATTACAATTGTTCTAAATAATTCAAATACAATAGATGCTCTTACATTATCTCAATTAAAAGATATTTATACCGGAAAAATCCAAAATTGGAAAGAACTTGGTGGGAAAAATATGCCAATCGTTGTTGTTTCAAGAGATGTTTCTTCAGGAACTTTTGAAGTATTTAACAAACTTGTTTTAAAAAATGCAAAAGGTTTGAATAGTGCATTGATGCTGGCATCCAATAATGCAGTGGTTACGACTATTTCAACAACTCCGGGAGCAATTGGTTATGTAGGATTGGGATATGTTACCGATAAAATAAAAGCTGTTTCTGTTGATGGAGTAAAAGCAACTGAAAAAACAATTCAAACGAAAGAATATCCAATTTCCAGAACTTTGCAAATGTACACAAGAGGTATTCCGACTGGTATTGTAAAACAATATATAGATTTTGTTCTCTCTCCTGAAGGGCAAGATATTGTCGAGCAACAAGGATTTATAAGAATTATGGATGATAAAAATAAATGATAAATTATGAAATAAGCCTTCGGAATGGTATTTTATTACCTTCCGAATGCTTATAAAAAACAATGTAACAAAATTAGTAATGAAATAAGGATAAATTTATGAAATCAATGAAAACATTCAATGAAAAGCTTTTTAAGTCAATTACATATCTTGCTACATTATTTACAATTTTATGTTTAGGTGGAATAATAATCACAATTTTTTCCGAGGGTTTACCAATTTTAAAATATTCAAAATTAAATGAACTTTTTGGGATAGCTTGGCATCCTACAAGTTTCCCGCCGGAATTCGGATTCTTGCCGTTGATTGCCGGCTCGATAATTATTACGATCGGAGCTTTAATTATAGCAATTCCCTTTGGCATCGGTTCTGCAATATATATTTCTGAAATTGCAGGAAATAGAACAAAAGAGATAATCAAACCAATCATTGAGCTTCTCGCAGGAATTCCTTCTGTTGTTTACGGCTTATTTGGAATGGCTTTTCTCTCTCCTTTTTTGATAAGAATTTTTAGGATTCCAACCGGATTGAATGCTCTTTCCGCTTCAATAATTCTTGGAATAATGGTAATTCCGATAATATCAAGTATGAGTGAAGATGCTCTTTCTGCTGTTCCCAAAAATCTAAGAGAAGCTTCTTTGGCACTTGGTGCTACAAAATGGGAAACAATTATAAAAGTTGTTCTTCCTTCAGCAAAAAATGGAGTTGTAGGAAGTATTACTTTAGGCTTTGGAAGAGCAATTGGTGAAACGATGGTTGTAATAATGGTTGCCGGTGGAGCTGCTCAAATTCCTTCTTCAATATTTCAACCTGTTCGCCCTATGACAACTGCAATCGCTGCGGAAATGGGAGAAACCGTAAATGGAAGTCCTCATTTTCACGCACTATTTGCTATATCAATTATCTTGTTTCTAATCACTTTTATTACAAATTTTATTACTGAATTTGTATTTTTAAAAAGGAAAAATTAATGAAAATAAATAAACGTAAAATTAATCAAATCATTGGAATTAATCTTCTTCGCTTTTTCCTGCTCTGCACTTTATTATTCATTATAATATTTCTCTATATTATTTTCAGTAAAGGCGGAAAAGTTATTTCTTGGGAATTTCTAACGCAATCACCAAGAAAATTTATGACGGAAGGCGGCATTTTCCCGGCAATTGTCGGAACTTTTTGGCTAACAATTTTATCAATTGCAATCGCTTTCCCCTTTGGAATTTTTACAGCAATTTATATGACTAATTATGCAAAATCAAATTTATTTCTTAAAATTGTAAGAATTTCCGTAAACACACTTGCAGGAACTCCATCTATAATTTATGGTCTTTTTGGACTAACGGTTTTTGTGCGATTTTTCGGTATGGATGTTTCAATGTTGGCAGGTTCACTTACTTTAGCGATACTAGTTTTACCTGTGATTATCAATAATACAGAAGAAGCTATCCGTAATGTTCCTGCTGATTTTATAAAAGCATCATTGGCACTGGGAGCAACTCAAAAACAAACTATTTTACGAGTGATTATTCCAACTGCTTTACCGGCAATTTTAACAGGTACGATTATTAGTATTGGTAGAGTTGCAGGTGAAACAGCTCCGATATTATTTACAGCTGCGACTTTTTATACTCGCAAATTACCACAATCTGTTATGGATGAAGTTATGGCGCTTCCATATCAAATTTATGCACTTCTCACTGAAGGAGCTCACCCCGAGAAGCAAATTCCTATTGCTTATGGAACAGCTGTTGTCCTGCTATCATTTGTTTTGATTGTCAGTGGAATTGCAATATTAATCAGATACAAAATGAGGAGAAATAGAAAATGGTAAACAAACATATTCAAACAAATGATTTTAATTTATGGTTTGGAAACAAGCATATTTTACACAATATTTCTATTCCTGTGTATGATAAAAAAATAACAGCATTAATTGGACCATCCGGTTGTGGAAAATCAACTTTACTTCGCTCTTTCAACAGAATGAACGATTTAATTCCGGAAACCAAAATCAAAGGAAAAGTAATGCTTTTTGATGATGATATTTATAAACCAAAAATTGATGTTACAAAAATTAGAGCTCAGGTCGGAATGGTTTTTCAACGTCCAAATCCATTCCCGAAGTCTATTTATAAAAATGTTGCCTACGGATTAGAGATAAGAGGTGAAAAAAAATCACATATCGATGAAGCAGTGGAAAGAAGTTTGAGAAGCGCTTGGCTTTGGAACGAAGTAAAAGATAGATTAAATGATTCGGCTTTTTCATTATCCGGTGGTCAACAACAAAGACTTTGTATAGCAAGAGCCTTGGCAAATGACCCGAAAATTATTTTACTTGATGAACCAACTTCCGCTCTTGATCCGCAATCAACAGCAAAAATTGAGGAACTCTGCATTGAACTTCGTGATAAAGTTACTATTCTGATTGTAACCCATAATATCGCTCAAGCAGGTAGAATTTCCGATTATACAGCATTTATGTATCTCGGAGAAATAATTGAATTTGGCGAAACAAAAAAAGTGTTCACTGTTCCCAAAAAGAAACAAACCGAAGCTTATTTGAATGGTGTTTTTGGATAAGCAGGTCATAAAATGTTGGAGAAGTTTTTTGCATTTGAGATTATTTTCATTTGATCTGATCTTTTCATATTTGACATATCTCAATTTAATATTGACAATATTGATATATGCTTAAATATAATAGTATCTTTTCTTCAACAATTTTAATGTATGTACAGCAAGCTATTGCATCACCAGAAGAAAAAATTTTTATGACAATAGAATAAAAAACACAATATCAGGAGAAAATGATGATTTATAAAATGGATGAATTTAAAAAGAAGGTAATCCTTCAAGCCGGAACAGTAGAATTTATGTTTGAACTATTTATAGAAAATCTTCAAAGAAAGAATGAAAAAAAGTTGAAAGAAATTTTCCTCTTAGAAGAAAAAGTAAATACAAAAGAGATAGAAATCGAAGAAGATATTATTGGTATGATAGCACTTTATCAGCCGGAAGGAAAAAATCTTAGAACTGCTTTAATGATTATGAAAATGAATAATGATTTGGAAAGAGTAGGTGATTTAGTAAGCGATATGGCTAACTTTTATTTATCTGATTCAATGGGACACAATTTTAAATTCCTTGAAAAACTTATTCTTATGTGTAAAAAATCTTACGAAATGTTAAAAGAAAGCATTGAATCATTTATAAAGGAAGATCCTATCATTGCAAAAACAGTCTGTGAAAAAGATGATTTTGTTGATGATTTACACTCTGAACTAAGAAAAGATATTATTAAATATGTTCAAAAAAATCCTACTGAAACTGAAAAAATTTTAAATTACTATAATATTATTTTTAAAATTGAACGAATTGCCGACCTTGCCACAAATATTGCTGAAGAAGCAATCTATTTATCAAAAGGCAAAGATATTAAACACGGATTGTTTGGATAATAAAATAATTTCACGTAACAAAACACTTACAATAAGCACGAAAAAAGCAGGAAGAACGGGGCATGCTCAAACATTACCGGCAATCACCAAAAGAGGAAGTCTAAATGGATATTATTTTCAGTGAAAACAGTATTGGTATTGTTATGAAAATAACCCTTTGAACATATTAAATAAGAGGAGGGACTAAAATGAGAATCAACACCAAACCAATTAATGGAAATCTAATTATAAAATTTGCGAATGATCCTTTAGAAAACGCACTGATTGATGGCATCCGGAAGACAATTAACAGGTTTAGAGAGAGACCATTAAATTTTTTTACTGAATCCGATATCCATTCTTCATTGATGAAAGATATAATGGTTGGGAATTCAAAGGTATTTTTATTTAAAGATGACAAATACCCCGAAGTTTCATTAGTTCACAATGAATATCCAACAAATTTCAGATATGAAAAGAAAAAGTTGTTGAAAGGATATACCGGAAATGACACTGAAATTGAAAAACAAACAAACATTGAAGTAAAAACAGGTGACAGGGGAAATTTTGATTTGTCTATACTAAATAGAGATTTTGTAGAAAATATGTTTAACAACCCTACTTGTCTAATAAACAGCAAAGGGAAAAGAAAAGATAAGCATGATTTGAATGAATCAATAAAAAATATCATTAATAAAAATATAGGTTATCCTATTCAAAGAAAATCAAAGAATAATATTAAATTTCAAGAAGAATTACTATATGCTATTGAAGTAAAATTCATTCACCCTTTTAATGCTCGAGATAAAGGTATGTTGGACGAAGTAATCAAAGATAATAGAAAGCTTAAATTAACAAGAATTCATTCCGGCAACAAAACCAAAGTTCTTAACTTAATCTTTTGCTCTTCCGATGCATTAAAAAGAAGAGATAAAGAAAAATCAGTAATTGATCGGATAAAGAAGTATGTTCGCCAACAAAATAAAACCCAAAAAATACCCGATGATGTGATCAATATATTCATAGAATCATACATTTTTAAAGATTCAAAAAATAACAGTACAATAAAAGAAACTGAAAAGCCATTAATCTCAATTGGAGGCAACTGCACGGATAACCTGTTTTTCAAGCAACTTAAAAATGCCTTAAAAATATGAAACTTAACTTCAAAATCCATAGAAGAACAAAAGGAATTGGTGGTTCTTGGCCAGAAGTCCGAACTTTAAACACAAGAATCATTATGGATATCGGAATGCCATTAGCCAATGCAATGAAAAAGCAACTTAATTTCAGGAAATATGAGAAACTTGAAAATGCGGAATTGATAAAACGAAAAATCCTGCCGACATTAAATGGCCTTATGATAGAAATGAGAATTTAGTTGATGTGGCATTAATTTCTATAGATTAAATTCAGGAAAACATTATTAACAACTCTTTCCATTTGACATATTTTTTCAAAATATAATACTTTGCTTAAGAACTTGAGGAGGCTCTTTGGAGATAATGATTAACAAAAATCTTGACTATAAAAAATAATAGAAATTATTGAAAATAATTGGATGAATTATAAAAATGATAAAAGAAAAATATACACAATTGTTGTTATCCTGCCAAATAAGAAGAATAACAACAATTTATGATACAGACAAGTTAGCGGTTATTGAAAAGAAATTTCGATTATCTTTGTAGAAAAGGAATTAGAATGACAAAATTAGAAAGAAATATAAATTTGAATTTTTACAATAAGATTGCTGAACTTTTAAAGAATGCTCAAAATAAAGTTGTTCACACTGTTAATAAAACAATGGTTTATACATACTTTGAAATAGGCCGAACAATTGTAGAAGATAAATCCATTTTGTGAAATTAAAATTATCGAGGAGAAACTGTCCGAAAAAATAGATTTATCTCCCTTTCAATTTGACGGAATTGCTGATTGTTTAGATAATTATGAAAGCAGATTTAACTTAGAAAATAAAATTACGGAACAGCATTTTCTTGTTCATGGTGGAGTTGCGAAAGATTTTGGACAAGTTACTACAATTATAAAAAATAAAACTAAGAAATTAGCAGAGATTTTTCAGGGCTCAAATTATACCGGTAATGAGGGGGTATTGCCTCAAATAGTTAATATTATCGGTTCGATTATGTCTAAAGAAATTATCAATAATTTGCTTGAAGAACCGGAATTACTGAACAAAATTTTGGTTTTTGAGTTGGAAGATTTTTCACTTGAATTTATTAACTTGAAATAAAATAGGAATTATTGATTTACGATAAATGAATCGGATTCATTTATTTTCTTATATTTTTACTTGACATACAACTCTATAGAAATAAAAAATTTTTCTGTTACATTTCTAAAAAATGTAGCGAGGAGGTAGTTATTAATAGAAAAGGAATTTGTTTTATTAAATTTGTTTTATTCATTGTTTTATTAAATATTTCACCTAAGATTTTTGCCAATCCTAAACTGGATACTTATATCCAATCTAGCTTCACAAAATTTTCAAATAATAAATATGATAATTCTTCTACTTTCTTTTCTCATAAATCTATTATAGTTTGGGGAACCCATTCCGATGACGAAGATGAAGCGGATATTAACGAAACAATGGCGGAAAATGTTGTTGATTTCAGAATTAAAAAATGGCTAAACCACGAAAATAATGTTGTAAAAGTCATTCCTGATACAGATGTTACTTTGTCAGATTTACAAAACTACAACCTGATCTTGGTTGGAACTCCATCTTCAAATATATATTTGAAGAAAATTACTAAATTTCTGCCAATAAAAATTACTGAAGATGAAATTATCGCCGATAATAAGAAATTTGAAGGTGATGAAGTTGGAATCAATTTCCGTTATGCAAATCCTTATAATCCCAAAACCCAAATTTGGATAATTTCAGCTCCGTCTTATGAAGCTCTGCGTTTTATTCCGAAAAAACAAGATTATTGCATTTATCAACTTACAAGTTACAATCCGTCTGCTGATCGCTTTAAAGAGCTCGCTATTGGGAATTTCTCAAAAAAATGGAATCTTAAAAAATTAGCTTTGGTTGATACTGTCTCTATTGAAACTGACGAAAATAATCCTATCAAAGTATCGGAATTAAAGAATTTTCCATCTCCAAATTGGATTAAAACCGGTGTGATGTATGAGATTTTTGTACGAAGTTTTTACGATAGTGATGGCGATGGTATTGGTGATTTGAATGGAATTACGAAAAAGCTGGATTATCTCAATGATGGGAATCCTGACACTGATACTGATTTGGGAATTAAAACTATTTGGTTGATGCCGATTTTCGAATCACCGAGTTATCATGGTTATGATGTTACAAATTATTTAAAAATAAATCCCGATTATGGTACAAATGAAGATTTTAGAAAATTGTTGCGAGAAGCACATAAAAGAGGAATAAAAATTATTACCGATATAGCTTTGAATCACTGTTCTTCTCAACATAGATTTTTTAAAGACGCTTACGGGAATTTAAAATCAAAATATTCTGATTGGTTTTATTTTACAAATCCTTCTCATACTAAAGCTGATAATTGGGAATTCCGAACCAATAAAAAAGATAAAGATATGCTCGATCCGCCAATGCCGGCTTGGAATGTGAATAATCCTAAAGTGGCAAAATATTTATTTGATGCTGCTAAATATTGGCTCGATCCGAATAAAGACGGTGATTTTTCTGACGGTATTGACGGTTTTAGATGCGATTATGTAAAAGGACCTCCCAAAGAATTTTGGCAAAATTTTAGACAAGAAGTTAAAGCGATTAATCCGAACATTTTGCTTTTAGCTGAAGATTGGGAAGGATTGGATTCGATAGCAAAAGATTTTGATAATGAATTTGATATGGCATTTGATTTTCCGTTTCAAGGAAGTTTGATGGAAGCTGTTTCGGAAGGGAATGCCCGTGATTTTATCCATTTGATTATGAGCGAAAAAGATGCTTTACCGAAAAATGCCGTGATGAACCGATTTGTAAATAATCATGATATGAATAGAATTTCTTCCGTTTTGAGATCCGAACAAGTTAAATTGGCTTTTGTAACATTGTTGACTTTCCCCGATATGCCAATGCTTTATTACGGAGATGAGATTGGGATGAAAGGAATTAAAGATCCTTATGATGAAGGGATTCGCCGTCCAATGGAATGGACTTCTTTAAATTCTTCTAAAGGTACCACAAATTGGTATCCTGCCTGGTCAAATGAAAAAGATGGGATTTCGGTCGAAGAAGAATCAAAAGATAAAAATTCGCTTTTTAATTTTGTGAAGAAATTAATTGCTCTCAGAAATGAAAATAGCGTCTTTGAAACAGGGAAAGTGAAATTTAATAGCGTAATAATCAATTCCGGAGATGATGCTGAAGATTATAAACGAGCAATTTCTTATACTGTTTCTAATAAAAAAGATAGTTTTGTTGTAGTAGAAAATCTTTATAAAGAGAAAAATCTAACTATTGAGCTTTCTAAAAATCAGGAAATCACTGCAAAAGAAATAATAAAACAAGATGGTGTTAATTATAAAATTATCGGAAATAAACTTAGCGGTTTTTTCCCAAATAGAAGTTTTTTAATAATTAAAATAAAATAGTCTGTGGAGGAATTATGAAAAAAAGAATATTTGTAATATCATTGTTTTCCTTAATGTTAAACATGTTGTTTTCACAAACACAAATAGTATTATGGCACTCATATCGAGGAGCTGAAAAAACTGCAATAAATAAGGTTGTGGCTAATTTTAATGCTCAAAATAAAGATGTAAAAATCAAAGCTTTGGCTGTTCCGTTCGATGCTTTTCCTGATAAAATAACAGCTGCTATTCCCCGTGGAAAAGGACCTGATATCTTTATTTTTGCTCACGACAGAATAGGCGGTTGGGTAGAAGGAAATGTTATTGAACCTCTTGATTATTATTTAGATGACGATATAAGCGAAAATTTTGTAGAAGGTGCATATAAACCAATGGTTTATAATGAATCTCTTTACGGACTGCCAATGGCTGTAAAATCTATTGTTCTTTATTACAACACAGATTTATTGAAAAATCCACCTAAAACAACTGACGAAATGATTGCAGTGGCAAAAAAATTTACCGATCCTAAATCCGGAAAATACGGACTTGTTTATGAAAATGCAAATTATTATTACAATGCCTGTTGGATGCAAGGTTTCGGAGGACGTGTTTTCGATAAAAACAATCATCCGATAATCAATTCACCGGAATGTGTCCGATCTTTTCAATTTTCACAAGATTTGTTTTTAAAAGATAAAATTGTTCCGCCGGAAGTTTCCAATATTTTGGTGACAACTCTATTTAATGAAAATAAGGCGGCAATGGCTATCAGTGGACCTTGGTTTAGAGGAGAAATAGCCAAAAACATACATTATAAAGTTGCACTTCTTCCTATAATTTCCGAAACAAATACTCGAGCATTACCGTTTATGAGTTCAGAAGGTGTTATGATGAGTGCCAAATCTAAAAATAAAGATGCTGCCTTTAAAGTTATGAAGTATTTGGTTAACGATGAATCTGCTTACATTATGGCGAAAATCGGGAAACAACCTGTTGCCAATAAATCTGTTTATTCTCATAAAGATATTGCCGATGATCCGTTTTTACCTATTTTCAAAAAACAAATTAAATATTCAATTCCGATGCCAAGTATTCCCCAAATGACATTTGTTTGGTCTCCGGCTTCGAGTGCGATAAATGCGGTTATCAATGGTGAATCTCCTAAGAAAGCTTTGGACAAAGCTGAAAATACTGTTCTGAAAAACCTAAAAGCTGCCGGATTTAAATAGGATTTTCTAATGAAAAAATCTACTAAGTGGAAGATTTCATCTTTTATTATCCTGATTATATTTTTTGGGTTAATTTATCAGAAGCTTTTAACCAATATTAGTGTTGATCAAGAAGAGAAATATACAATTGAAAATGCTCAAATTGTCGTAAATTCTTTATCAAAAGATTTGGAAGATAATGGATTTAATTTTTCTAAAGATCAGGAATTTATTAATAAAATCAAAAATGATCAAAGCAATATTAACGAAATAAGTATTGTTTTAGGAAGAAAATATTTTGTTAGTACTAATTCAAATTTAACGGCAAAAAAGATATCTAAAAAAATATTCGACATCCAAAAAAAAATAAAGTTTGAATTTAAAAAAACTAAAAATGTTAAAATAAAATCTACCGTGATTAAAGGGAAATATGCCTTCTATAAACCAATCATTATCAAGGGAAAATTTAAAGGATTGGTAATTGTCAAAAATACGAAAGAGACCTTTTTTAAAGCTAATTTTTCAAGTACTTTTCTAATTTTTACTTTGATTATCTTAGTCGGATTATTGATTCTAATGGAAATATTTCTGCCAAAATATCAAATGATTGTTGGAATTGCTTTGTTTGCCATATCCATTTTGATGATTAACAACAATATTGGACAGAAACTTCAAAAAAATGTTGATTCTTGGAATATTCAGAAACAAAATCTTGCTGAAAATTTTAGGACAAAATTGGGAATTACAAATCAAATCTCTTTACCAAAAACTCAAATTACTGTTAGTCAATCAGTTAAAGTTTGGAATATTTCTTTTATTTTAATTGGAACTATCTTGCTTCTTCTGGTTTATTTAAATGTAGTTCAGAGATTTTTTGAAACTCTTTATGAATATCGTGAGGCGTATTTTTATATTTTACCCGCGATGACGGGAGTTTTTCTTCTTGTATTTTTCCCTTTTATTTACGGAATTCTAATTGGATTTACCGATTATAATCTTACAAATTTCAGTACAAATTTGGTTACGTATTTTACCAACATTAGTAACTATACTTTTTCTAATTTCATAAATATTTTAAAAGTCTTTAATCTTCATGATTATAATAATTTCTATTTTACTTTGATTCATACTATCGTTTGGACTGTATTGAACTTATTTTTTCATGTTACAATTGGTGTTGCTTTAGCTTTGCTATTGAATAATCCCAGATTAAAAGGGCGAACTTTTTTTAAAATTTTGTTGATTTTACCGTGGGCGATTCCAAATTATATTACTTCGCTTATTTGGAAAGGAATGTTCCATAAACAGTTTGGAGCAATCAATGGTTTGTTACAAACTTTAGGTTTTCAACCGATTAGTTGGTTTACGCAAGCTCATACAGCGTTTATTGCCAATTTAGTAACAAATGTTTGGTTAGGATTTCCTTTTATGATGATTATTGCACTCGGTGCTCTTCAAAGTATTCCTAAAGAATTATATGAAGCTTCGGCAATTGATGGTTCAACGAAATGGCAATCATTTTGGACGGTTACGGTTCCATTATTAAGACCGGCAATGATTCCGGCGATAATTTTAGGTACTATTTGGACGTTTAATCAATTTAATGTGATTTATCTTGTTTCCGGTGGCGGACCTGACGGAGCTACGGAATTGCTGATAACAGATGCTTATAAAATGGCTTTTGAACAATATCGATATGGTTACGCAGCAGCGTATTGCATCATAATTTTTATAATCTTATTAGGTTATGGTTCGTTCACTTCTAAAATTTCGAAAGCAACTCAAGGAGCTTATGAATGATTAACGGCAAATCAAAAAAAGGATTATTCTTTTCTTACCTAATTTTGACAATTGTGTCTCTCATAACAATTTATCCGGTGTTGTGGGTTTTAAAAGTTGCTTTTGGGGGAACGTCTTTATTAAGTACTTCTTTAAGTTTGATTCCTCAACATATTTCTTTAGATAATTTTAAAGAAATAATTTATGATAAACCATTCCTTTTGTGGTTAAAAAATAGTGTTATTGTTTCCGGTGTTACAACAATTTCCAGTTTATTTTTAGCAACAACTGCCGGTTATGCTTTTTCAAGATTTAAATTTCCCGGTCAAAAAGAAGGATTGTTGGCTCTTTTGGTGACCCAAATGTTTCCCGGTGTTTTGATGATTATTCCGCAATTTATTCTTATCTCAAGTGTTCTGCATCTTTATGGCTCATTATGGGGATTAGTTATAATTTATAGCACGACTGCTTTACCGTTTTCAATTTGGATTTTAAAAGGTTATTTTGATACAATCCCAATTTCTTTGGAAGAATCCGCAAGAATTGACGGAGCGTCGAGAAGCAGAGTTTTCTGGCAAATCATTATTCCTTTAAGCAAACCTTCCATAGCAATAACTGCACTTTTTTCTTTTATGACAGCTTGGAACGAATTTATTTTAGCAGCTACATTTTTGGATTCTGAAGCAAAATATACTTTACCAATCGGTTTAAAACAAATGGTCGGAGAATTTGGTGCCGAATGGGGTCATTTTGCAGCTTCTTCAATCTTGGTTGCAATTCCGGTTGTTGTACTTTTCATGATTTTTCAAAAATTCCTCATCTCCGGTTTGACTGCCGGCGGTGTAAAAGGATAAATAACAAAGGAGGATATATGATTAGAAAAAAAATCACGTTTCTTGTCGTTTTGTTGAGCTTTTCAATGATATTAACGGCAGGGACAAAGATTACTTTCGAAGATCCGAAAGGTGATGACAAAGGACCGGGGACTTATACTTATCCAACCGATCCGATTTATGTTCATGGCTCATTTGATTTAACAAAAGCTGTGATAAGTGATAAAGGAAAAACTGTCGAATTTAAAATTTATTTTAACGCACCGGTTTCTTTTAATTGGGGTGATTTTTGGGATGTTCAACAAATTCAAATTTATTTGGATCTTGCAAAAGGCGGACATACAAAAACTATTCCTGGTACGCAAGTTGTTGTAGATAAAAACGATGCTTGGGATAAAGTTGTATTTGTTGATCCTCATACAGTTTCTAAAATTAATGGTGAAATTGGAATGAAAGCAAAAGATTTGAAAAATGACATTGTACTTCCTGAAAAAATTAAACCGATTGGTAAATCCTTAAAAGCTATTGTTAAAAAATCTGATCTTGGTGTTCCCGATGATGCTGATATTTCAAAATGGGGTTATGGAATTCTTATGTTAAGTGCAACAGGATTCCCCGGTAATTGGTGTGTGTTAATGCGTCGTGTTAACGAATATGAAGGTCAACATCGTTTTGGCGGTGGATCTGATGGTGCTGGAGATCCTAATGTAATTGATATGTTTGTAGATAACGCTGACGGTTCAAAAGACGAGGCTCAAATTCAATATGATATGTTGAATAAATGGAAAAGCGGATCTGACCCTGAAGATATGTCGAAAGATAAATTATCAATAATCAAACTGGTTTATCCCGGTAAATAAGGAATTTAAAAGGAGATATAATGAAAAAAATTATTTTGATAGTTCTGGCTATGTTTTTAGTTGGATCAGTATTTGCTAATATTGATATTAGCGGTAAAATTTATAGTCAGTACAGATGGACGAATTCATCAGGAAATGCCTATTGGAACAGTCCTAATTTTGGTTCATTTTCAAGCGGTGCTTCAGTTTGGCCTGGTTATGGCAGATTAGATAAAAAATTTGCTAACTTCCTCAGAACCGAATCTGAATTTACCGTAAATGCAAATGTCTCAAAATACGTTAAAGCTTATGTAAGAGTTAAAACAATATTTAATTCTGATGAAACAAACGGCGATGGAGAACAAAGTGCTTCAGCTTGGGCTGATGATTGGGACAATGCGAGAGGATTTTTCAAATTAAGAGGATTCTTAATTAAACTCAATCCTAATAACAATTTTATTAAATCAATTGATCTTGGAACTCCAATGGGTTTACCTTTCAATAAATGGCTTGTTTCGGACAGAAGATATATTGATCGTGATAATCTAAAAGGTATTGTTGTTAGAGGTCATCAAATTAGTGATAAATTTAGTTGGAATTTTGCCAGAATGTGGAATGCCGGATATATGGGACCGGGCTGGAACAGTTTGAATACATTTAGATCTGAAGATGGTACTTATGCTGCAAGCTTTAAGTTAAATGTTAATGATGATGCTTGGATTTCCAATCTTAACTTTATGTATTATTCCGATACAAATTTGGACCCTAAAGATGAAGATCTTACCGGAACTGATGATGGCAATATTAAAGCTAAAGATGATTATGATGAATTTGGTATAACTTATGAATCCAATTATAATCTTACTGATGAAATTGGTGTTGATCTTTTAGGAATATTTACAAATCAAAAATTTGCAGATAGATTAGATGCTAATGATGATAATATTGCTGATAATCTTGCGTGGGTTACTCCTTTAACTCCTGCTCATTGGTGGGGAATAAACGAACCTTATGCGGATATCAATACTTTTAGTGGTATTCTTTCTTTGAATACAACTGATCCGTTTGATGTTGGAATTACTCCAAAAGCTCAATTTTTCTATATTGATAACAATCTTTATACTCCATTCGGAAGTAGAAGAGAAGATGATATGTTAATGATTCACGGTGGTTTGAATGCTCTTGCTTTTACAAGTGGAGACGATACTGCCGAAGGCGGGCGACAACATCAAAGTCTTAATACATTCTTGTACGGTGGCGGTCAATCTGCTGTTAATGAAGCAATGACAGACAATAATTTCCTCCGTTTAGGCGAAGATTTTTATGAAACTGCCATCGGATATACAGGTGGAACTTTAGAAAGTGATTTTGATCTTGGTAATTTCTCTATTAATGCTCAAGGTAACTATATTTTGAGAACTGATAATAATGATGGAAAAATTAATGAAAAAAACGATAATTATGATGGAAACGATACAACAAATGCTTGGTATTATAAAGTACCGCATGATTTTAAAGCAATTGTCGGTGATGTTTCCGCAAAAACTGCAATTAACGGTTATAACTTAAAAGCCAATGTAAAATATGGAAACTGGCAAGATGTTAAAGCTGATTATTACGGTGATAGTTTAACTCCAGTTGGAACTCACGCAGTTGAATGCACGGCTATGGTTTTTGAAATAACAGCTCAAAAACAACTAACAAAATCAATTAGCTATGAATTTAGACCTCGTTATCAAACCGTATTATTCAATGAATCAGGAATAGATTTCAGCGGAAATGCTTTTGATAATGATTATTCTAATAATGATGTAATGTTTAACCAAAAAATAGTCTATAATTTCGGTGGATTTGATTTTTGGTTGAGAAGTGAAAATGTAATTCGTAAATTCAAAAGTGAAGGTGCCGATGACCTTAAATTGAACTGGGGTACGGTTCATGCAGCTTTTGAAGTAAAATTCTAAGAAAAGGAGAGAAAAATGAAGAAAATTTTAGTATTGGTCAGTCTCGTAATTGCCGTTTTAGGTCTAGGTTTATTAACTTCTTGTTCGGATGACGATGATACTACTGCACCGGTTGTAACAGGGGTAACTTTCAAAGTTGTTGATGGAACTAATTCCTACTCAAACATCAAAGTAAAAGGTGCTTTTAATGAATGGGTTCCTGTTGCTATGAATCAAGACGGAAACGTTTGGACTGTGACAATTGATGTTCCTGACACACTGGCAGCCGGTACTTATGAATGGGGTGCAATTGAAGATGACGGCTCAGAATGGGGAATTTGGTTAATTGACGGTCCTAACCCTACTGTTGATATTAATGAAAACGGATTTGGTTCTGCTGAATACGATATTCCTGAACCACAAGGAACAGTTAACGTTACTTTAAATGTTGATATGAATGCAGTTGATCCAATTTCTGCTGATGGCGTTCACGTTGCCGGTTCTTTCCAAAATTGGGATCCGGCTGGAACTGAAATGACCGATGACGATGGTGATGGAATCTATTCCGTAACTGTAGAAATGGAAATGAACAGTACTATTCAATTCAAGTTTTTAAATGGAAATGCTTGGGGTGACGGAATCCAAGAAGTTGTTCCTGAAGATTGCGGTGTTGATGATCAAAATGGTGGATTTAACAGACAAGAAACTGTTCCGACTACCGATGCATCATTTACTTATGTTTTCAGCGGTGAACCTGTAGAAGGTAAATAAATTAATAGGGCGGATGATTAAGTCATCCGTCTTCTTTTTATGAAATATATTCAAATTTTTCTTATCCTCCTATTTTTTTCTATCTTAAATTCAAAAACTATTTTAGATCTCAAAGACAATACTTTTGATGATTATGGTAACGGAAAAGTAATTTATCCCGATAATCCTATTTTTAAAAAAGGTATTTTTGATATCACAGAGTTTAAAATAGAAGAAAATCCCAATTCCTATAAATTCAAAATAATTGTTAGAACAAAAATTAACAAAATAAAAAATACCGGTCTTTTGCAATCCAATAATATTAATGATGATTTTTATTTGCCATTAGTCCAACTTTATCTTGTTGAAAAAGATGACAGGAATATCGGATTAAAAAAATTATTGCCGGGTGTAAATGCATCTTTAGAAAATAATTATTCTTGGAATAAAGTTATTGTTTTTACCTCGATTCCATCGGATTTTAAAAGTTCGCTATCTTCAATAAACCACCATCTCATTCAAAATGTTATTTTTCCGAAAAACATTAAATACTATAAAAATTCTATCACCGGAATTGTATCAAAAAATAGAATTAAATTAGATAAAGAAACAGGTTATTCTTTGATTATGCTCGGTCATAATTTTTCAAATTTAAGGAATAATGTTTACGTTATTCCGGTAAGATCTGTATCAGGACAATATAATTTCGGAGGTGGGGAACAGAATATTTTGAAAAGATATAATTCCAATATTATTGACTTGATTTGCCCACCCGAAAATTCACAAGAAAAAATGCTTTCTTCCTATAATCAAAATTTAAAAAAATACGCCAAAATTATTCCATATTTTAAAAACAAACAGAATTATGTAAAATTGGATAAATATTTTGAGATTAAAGAAATATCCGGATACAAAATCATTATTAATGCCGGTTCAAAAGATAATCTTAAATCAGGAGATGAATTAATAATTGATGATGAATTTATTGCTGTCATAAAAGATGTTTTTCCAACTCTCAGTATTGCCGAAATTTTAAATCATAAAGAAATGAAAAATATAAATAAAGAAATGAAAATAAGAAAATTAACTAAAGAAAATTAAGAGGAGATTATGAAGAAAATACTAATTGCTTTACTTGTCGTTTTGAGTTTTTCGCTATTTGCAGAACAAATAGATTTAACCGTTCATTATCATCGATATAATAGTGATTATGCCGGTTGGGGATTACATTTGTGGGGAGCTGTTCAAGAATCCGGAGGAACTTTCGTTATTGATGGGCAAACTTATGATTGGCAAAATGCTTTGCCGTTTTCTGATGATGATTCTTACGGAAAAGTGGTTACTTTTCCCGTTGATGATACTACACCGCTCGGTTTTATCGTTCATAAAGGTGATGAAAAAGATCCGCCGAATCTTGATAGAAATTTCAACGATTACGATCAAACTCACGAAATTTGGCTTTTACAAGGAATTGCAGATATTTTTTATTCCGAACCCAGTGTTGAAATTCGGGTAAAATCAGCTTTTAGTGACGGGATAAATACAATCAATATCGTAATGACGGGAGCAATTGATAATTATCAAAATAGGTTTGAGATTTATAAAAATAATGTTTTGGAAAATACAGATTCTATAACTGAGACAGGAAGTACAATTAGTGTTATTTTGAGTAATTCCATAGATATTACGCAAGTTTATAAAGTTTATGATTCTGAAGTTCAAGATACAATTTTTGTTCAACATCATTTTCCTGAAGATCAATATGTTTATGATGGTAACGATTTAGGATTTACCTATTCTGCCAATTCAACTCAATTCAAATTATGGAGTCCAACCGCTTCCGAAGTGAATGTACTATTGTATTCAACTCCGTCCGATAATTCTGAAGAACCGCAATCTTATCCAATGGTTAGAGAAAATGACGGTGTTTTCGTGACAAATGTAGATGGTGAGTTGAATGGAAAATACTATCTCTATCAAATTACAATGTACGGAGAAACTTATACGACTCCGGATCCATATTCCAAAGGCGTTTCAACAAATACGAAAAGAAGTATGATTTTTGATGATGCGATGACTAATCCTGACGATTGGCAAAGTGATTCATCACCTGTTTTAGAAAATTTGACTGATGCTATTATTTATGAATTTCATATCAGAGATTTAACAATTAATGATACTTGGAATGGAACAGAAGCAAATCGCGGAAAATATCTCGGTGTTGCGGAAACCGGAACAAGTTATAACAATATTGCTACCGGGATTGACCATATTTCCGATTTAGGTGTCAATTGTGTTCAAATCCAACCATTTTATGATTTTGGAAGTGTTGATGAAACAAATTCTCTTTCGCGAAATTGGGGATATGATCCAATGCTTTATAATACGCCGGAAGGAAGTTATTCTTCAAATTCGGATGATATTTCCAGAATTATTGAGACAAAATCCATGATTAAAGCTTTTCATGATAAAGGTATAAAAGTAATTATGGACGTGGTTTACAATCATACTTTCCATACCGGACATAATTCTGCTTTTGATTCAGCTGTTCCGAATTATTATTATATTATGAATGATGACGGTGAATATGAAAATTGGACAGGTTGCGGAAATACAATTGATACCGATAAACCGATGGTACAAAATTTTATTCTTCAATCTGTAAAATATTGGGTGAACGAGTATCATGTTGACGGGTTTAGATTTGATTTAATGGGATTGATTAATACAAATTTGATGGAATCCGTAGTAGATTCTTTAAAAGAAATAAAACCTGATATCCTTGTTTACGGTGAGCCTTGGGGTGGTTGGGGAGCACCGATTATGACCGGTAAAGGAGATCAGAGAAGTAAAGGCTTTGGTTGTTTTAATGATAATATTAGAAATGCAATTCGCGGAGATACTGATGGAACAAATCGCGGTTATGCAATGGGAAAAACCTCAAGTTGGAATGCTGTTAAAAAAGGTGTGATGGGTTCAATAAATGATTTCACTGATTTTCCTTCTGAAACTATAAATTATATTTCTGCTCATGATAATTATACTTGGTGGGATAAATTGAAAAGAACGGTTACCGGATTACCAGATGACGCTTTAATTCGTATGGATAAATTAGGTAACGGCATAATATTAACTTCTCAAGGAATTCCTTTTTTACATGCCGGAGTGGAATTTTTAAGAACAAAAAGAGCTCCCGGAGCAACCGAAGAACAGGTTCGAAATAGTTACAATGCCAATGATGAAGTAAATAAATTGGACTGGGCAAGATTGGCTGACAATATTGAGGTAAATAATTATTATAAAGGTTTAATTCAATTACGAAAATCTCATAAGGAATTTCGTTTGGATACTGCCGAAGAAATTACCAATCATCTGCATTTTGAAAATAACAATATGAACGGAGTTATGCTCTATACTATTGATGATGTTACACCTGATGATAATTGGGGTGATATTTTGGTAGCATACAATCCAACCGGTTCAACTCAACATCCTATTTTGCCTGCCGGAGAATGGAATGAAGTTGTCAATTCAGAACAAGCAGGGATTGATGTCATTTCTCATTTTAACAGCAGTTCAGGTGGTTTTGAATGTTCGTTCGAAATGCCGGCTTACAGTATGGTTGTGATGTACAAAGATAATTCCGATAATATAAATTTGAATATTTTCCAAAATGCAGGTTTAAATAACTATCTTCATTTTGCTGTGAATACAACTAATTCCGAGATAAATGCAATTTCCGTTAAAGCAAATAATTCAAATGTTATTATGGATTCTCTTGCGGTCGGAAGCTGGTACGGTTCTTATAAAATGGAGCAAACAGGCAATATTGAGGTTTCCGTTACATCTAATATTGGAACTTCTTTAAGTAAAAATTTTGTGATTGGCAAAATTGAACCGTCAAAAACATATTCTTCGTTTGATCATAAAATGAAAATCGAATTTGACCAAAACGAACCTTCTACAAATATCTATTTTGCAATTTTAAAAAATAATGAAGATGTTCAATTAGGCTATTATCAATTTGGTTCCGAATTAGATTTAGCCAAAAAAGCAGAAATTTCGTTCTTAACTAATGATAAATCCAAAGCGATCTATCAATTTGTAAATGGAGAATGGAAAGAGTTGATTTGCAATTATCATAATCAAAGTATTTCTTCAAAAATATCTTCTTTAGGAAAATTCAAACTTGATAAAAGAACCAATTTTATTAACAAAACTCACATTATTGGCAATTATCCTAATCCTTTTATTGCTGGTGCTAATAGAGGAATCGGTACAAATATTAAATATTTTGTTGCCAAAGATTCGAATGTAAAAATAGAAATATTCAATATCAAAGGACAAAGAATTATTACTTTGATTAATCATCGCCAAAAATCAGGAGTTCATACTATAAATTGGAATGGTAAAAATAGTAACAATAAATCTGTTGCAAGTGGTGTCCTTTTTTATAAATTAACGACAAATGACCATTCAGAAATCAGTAAAATGCTGTTATTGAAATAAAGGAGTGAAATTATGTTAAAAAAATATTTGATCGCAGTGATTGTTCTCGGAATGGCTCTTTTTGTTGGATGTTCCAAAAGCAGTACTTCTCATAATCCTTATGAAAATTATTCGGATCAGGAATTGTTGGATTCAGGCTGGGAAAATTATGCTAATAATGAATTTGAACAATCTCTTGATTTTTTTAATGAAATGATTAATAGGAATACAAGATTGTCGGAAGCAAATAATGGTTTGGGTTGGAGTTATGCAAAATTGGACTCTCTCTCTAAATCTTTAAATTACTTTGATGAAGCATTGGCTGAAAATCCTTCCAATCAAACTAAAGATGATTGTCTTGCAGGTAAATGTTTTGTAAAAGACGCTCAAAATCAGGCTCAAAATTGCTTAGATTATTCTTTGGAAATTTCAAATTCTTGGCAATTCGAGTATGACCAAAATCTAAATTATGATGATATTATCGTTCTGAGAGCAACCTCATTCTATTCTTTAGCAAATTTTTCATCAAGCTTAATCGAAATCCAAAAATTAGAGCCGGATTTTCAAGTTGATGTTTCGACTGTAGAAGGCAGAATTTCTCTTGCTGAAAAAATTGAATCTTTAAGGAATTAAAATGAAGAAAATACTCTTTATGATGATGATTACAGCAATTTTGCTGAGTTGTCAGTCAACAAAATATACTGCTCCTCCTGTAGTTCAGGATGTTCCTCAAGATCAAGGTCAAACTTATTGGTGGAATAATACGGTTTTTTATGAATTATTTGTGCGAAGTTTTTATGATAGCGATGGTGATGGTATTGGTGATTTACAGGGAATTATCGAGAAACTGGATTATCTGAATGATGGAAATCCTGACACTGATACAGATTTGGGAATTACGGGAATTTGGCTAATGCCGGTTTGCGAATCACCGAGTTATCATGGTTATGATGTTACCGATTATCGTAAAATTGAAGAAGATTATGGAACTAATGCCGATTTTATCGAATTGATGAATCAATGCCATGCTCGTGGAATAAAGGTAATTGTTGATTTTGTCATGAATCACACTTCCAGCGATAATCCCTGGTTTGTAAATTCTCAAGATGAAAATTCTTCTTATCGAAATTGGTATATCTGGTCTGATAATAATCCGGGAACTTCAGGACCTTGGGGACAGCAAGTTTGGCATAATTCTCCGTCAAGTTCATATTATTACGGATTGTTTTGGGGTGGAATGCCGGATTTGAATTATCGGGAACCGGCAGTTAAAAACGAAATGTTTGATATTGCAAAATTTTGGTTGAACGATATGGATGTTGACGGATTCCGTTGTGATGCGGTTAAATATATTTTTGAAGACGGAACTCAATTGGAAAATACACCTGAAACTTATTCATTTTGGCAAGATTTCCATAATCTTTATAAAGGTGAAAACAGCGATGCTATGGCTGTCGGAGAAGCTTGGGATAATAGCAATATTATCGAAAGTTACACCGGAGATAAATTTGATTTCTGCTTTGAATTTAATTTAGCTAATAGCATTTTGCAATCCGTAAATAGCGGAATATCTTCTAATATAGAGATGAAAATGGAAGATGTAAAAAATCTATATCCTTATCATCAATATGGGACTTTTTTGACTAATCATGATCAAAATAGAGTGATGGATGATTTTATAGGTAATGAAGATAAAGCAAAATTGGCTGCCTCAATTTATCTGACTTTACCGGGTGTTCCTTTTTTATATTATGGAGAAGAAATTGGAATGAGAGGACAAAAACCGGACGAAAATATCAGAAGACCAATGCAATGGGATAATAGTTCTAATGCCGGATTTTCATCAGCAACTCCTTGGAATTCTGTTAATTCTAATTTTAGGACATATAATGTCGCTTCTGAATCTGATGATGCTAACTCTATTCTTAATCAATATAAAAAGATTATTAGTTTGAGAAATACTCATCAAGCTTTGACTATTGGAACCTATCAACCTTTACATAGTTCTAAAGATAATGTGTTTACTTTTTTAAGGCAATATAATGATGATATTATCTTGGTTTGTGCCAATTTAAATTCAACGGCTCAAAACGCAGTGAATGTTACGGTTTCGAAGACAAATATTGAATCCGGAGAATATCAAGTAGTTGATTTGGAAAATAAATCTAAAAAAAATATTAATATTGGGAGTAATGGCAATTTTGCTCTGACAATTAATTCTATTGATAAAAGAAAATTGGAAATTTATAAATTGGTAAAAATGTAAAAAAAGGCACTGATTAGTGCCTTTTCAATATGCTAATAATTATTATTAATCCGTTTCACTAAACATATCTTTGCCGACTCCGCAAGTTGGACAAACCCAATCTTCACCCAAATCTTCAAATTTTATCGAATTGTGTTCAGCCGGATCGTAAATGTATCCGCAAACATCGCAAACGTATTTTTGTAAGTTTTCCATAATTATTACCTATTTAATTCCATGTTTATGCATAAATGCCATATATTTTTTGTCAGTAACCTTAATATGATTTAAAAGCCAGTCTTTTAAGAAATTTAAAATTTTTGATGAAACGAAAAGTTTGTTACTTTGAACGTCTTTTTGAAATTTTAGCACTTCATTAACAAAGTCCTTATGAATCTTTTTATGAGCATCTGTTTCTTCATAACCATATTGATCAAAATATTTTTCTTCCGTTGAAAAATGATAAGCAGTATATTCGATTAACTCATCAATCACTTCTCCTAAGATTTCTTTCGCTTTTCTAGCCATCATAGAAGAGTGCAATTCATTTATGAGATTAACCAATTGTTTGTGTTGATCGTCAATTTCTATAACTCCGACTGAAAAATCTTTATCGTTCCAATCGATAAAAGCCATATTTCCTCCTAATAATTTTCCGATTTTATTTCAAAATAGGATTGTGGATGTTTACAAACCGGACAAACTTTTGGTGCTTCAGCCCCTTCATAAATAAATCCGCAATTCCTGCATTTCCAAAATACATTACCACCTTTAACAAAAGCAGTACCTTTTTCTATATTTAATAAAAGTCTTTTATAGCGTTCTTCGTGAGTTTTCTCAACTTTGGCAATACCTTCAAACATAAGAGCAATTTCTTCAAAGCCTTCTTCGCGAGCTTCTTTTGCCATTCTCGGATACATTTCCGTCCATTCGGAATTTTCACCGTCGGCTGCATTTTTCAAATTTTGTATTGTATTTCCGATACCGTTTAATTTTTTAAAATGAAGTTTTGCGTGTTCTTTTTCATTTTCCGCCGTTTCTAAGAAAAGAGCTGCAATTTGTTCATAACCTTCTTTTTTCGCTACTTTTGCATAATAAGTATATTTGTTTCTTGCTTGAGATTCTCCCGCAAATGCTTCCCATAAATTCTTTTCGGTCTTACTTCCTTTCAAATCCATAATAACTCCTTTCTCAGTTTGAAAACTATAATTAAACAACAAAACGGATTTTTAAAAAAAATTGAATTCCAGTCAATAAAAATATTAAAAAACTCCCCCGTTTTTTGCGAGGGAGATTTTATTTTATTTGAAATATCTGCCTAACAAACCTTTAAATGCTTTTCCATGACGAGCTTCGTCTTTACACATTTCGTGAACAGTATCGTGAATTGCATCATAACCTAATTTCTTAGCTTTTGTTGCCAAATCTTTTTTACCTTTTGTTGCACCGTATTCAGCTTCAACTCTCATTTGGAGATTTTTCTTTGTGTCCGGAGTAACAACTTCGCCTAAAAGTTCAGCAAATTTAGCAGCATGTTCAGCTTCCTCAAAAGCTATTCTTTTGTAAGCTTCAGCAACTTCAGGATAGCCTTCTCTGTCAGCTTGACGACTCATTGCCAAATACATTCCCACTTCAGTACATTCGCCGGCAAAATTAGCTCTTAAACCTTCAAGAATTTCCGGATCAACATCTTTTGCAATCCCGATTCTATGTTCGTCAGCCCAAACCATTTCACCTTCTTGCAATTCAAACTTATCTTTCGGAGCTCCACAAACCGGGCATTTTTCCGGAGCTTCTTCACCTTCATAAACATATCCGCATACAGTACATATCCATTTTTTCATTTTAATTTCTCCTTTATTTTTAAATTTTCTCGAATTAATTATTTATTGTTTCTCCGAGATTATTTTAGATTATGATTCCCAAAGTCCGTGTAAATTACACCATTCGCGAGCCGAAATAACTTCTTCTTTTTTGATTGGGAATTCAGCTTGAGGTGCATCACCGGGATTTAAATCTTTTCGATAAACTTTATCTTTTGTTATAACTTCGATAAATTTAATATAATGATTTTCTATCATCGGATGATTTGTTTCTTTTCCGACTTTCACTAAAATTCCGTTTTCCGTTTCTTCAATATAAGGAACATGTTTTTCATTGGATGCGTCTTCCGTTTTTGCTTCGAGTTTTATCATTTTTTGACCGCAACAAACTAATGCCGGTGCTTTACTATTTAATACTTCAACGACGTTTCCGCATTTTTCACAATAATAGATGTCTCGTACTTCAATCATTTTTTCCTCCGTTTTATTTTGTTGGTGGCACGAAAGTTCTTTGAGCTAATTCTCTATCAAGCATTATAATTCCGTGTCCGTTGCCGTTCAGGCGTTTTAGTTGATTTACATATTTACTCATCGAAGCTTCTTCTTCCACTTGTTCGTCGATAAACCATTGCAAAAAACTTTGAAGAGCATGATCATTTTCCTTAATTGCTATATCCATCAAATTATTAATTGATTCGGTAACAAATTGCTCATGTTTATATGCCAATTCAAAAACTTGCAACGGTGATTCAAAATCAGTTTTAGGACTTTCAATTCCTTTTAAGATTACTTTTCCGCCTCTTTCGTTAAGATAATCAAAGAATTTCATTCCGTGAAATCTTTCTTCTTCAACTTGTACTCTGAAAAATTGAGCAAATCCCGATAAATCTTCGGATTCGAAATATGCTACCATCGAAAGATAATAATATTCCGAAAAAATTTCTTTATTAATTTGATCGTTAATCGCATTTTGAAGTGTTTTCTTAATCATTTTTTACCTCCTAATTTTGGGATTCTTTTATTTGTTTAACGAGATTTTCTTTTATTTGTTTCATTTCATCGTCATCCGGAATATATTCAACTCGAATTTTATCCAAAGTTTTAAATCCGCATTTTTTCAAATCTTCATCAATAAGACCGATACTTTGTCCGCCCCAACCGTAAGATCCGAAAGCCAAACCTATTCTTCCTTTAGGAGCTAATCCTTTAAAATAAGACAGAAAACCCGCTACTGTTGCCAGCATATTATTATTCAAAGTAGGCGATCCGACGCAAATGTATTTTGCGGTTAGAACTTCCGTCATTACATCGGAGATATGATTTACTTTCAAATTGAACATTTTTGTTTTTACATTGGATTCTTCAAAAGCTTCCTGGATTTTATAGGCAATTTTTTCCGTAGTTTTCCACATTGTATCATAAATAATCAAAGCTTTCTTTTCCGTATCGTTTTTCGACCATTTTGTATATTCGGCAACAGCTTCTTTAATATATTTTTTCCAAATGAGACCATGGGAAGGACAAATCATTTCAATATCAAGTTGTGCCGCTACCGCCAATTCTTTTTGAACCATTTTACCATAGGGCATTACGATATTTGCATAATATTTTTTAGTTTCTTCCATTAAAATACTAAATGGATATTCTTCATCAATTCTTTCTGAGGATGCAATATGCTGTCCAAACGAATCATTAGAAAACAAAATTTTTTCTTCAGGACAATAAGTGACCATATTGTCGGGCCAGTGAACCATTGGAGTCGGAACAAAATGTAAGTTTCGTTTTCCGATATTAAGAATATCTCCGTTATTTACCGGCACAAAATTCCATTCTTTTTTATAATGCCTTTTCAATCCGTAAATACCTTTTGCAGTTGCATATATTTTGGCATTCGGGCATTTTTCCATCAAAAATGGTAAGCTTCCCGAATGGTCCATCTCAATATGATTTTGAATGATAATGTCAATTTTACAGGGATCAATAATCTCAGAAATTCTGGAGATCATTTCATCCGCCATATAGTATTTTACATTGTCAATTAGAGTAATTTTTTCATCAATAATTAGATAAGAGTTATAAGTTGAACCTTTTTGAGTGAGATATCCGTGAAAATCACGTAAATCCCAATCGATTCCACCAACAAAATAAATCCCTTTTTTCAATTCTCTCGCTTTCATTTAGCCTCCGATTTTATTTAATTTTGTAAATTGTTTTTTCCCAACACCGCAAATTGGACATTTCCAATCGTCAGGAAGATCTTTAAATTCTGTATTTGATTTGATTCCGTGAATATCATCACCAATATTAAAATCATAAACATATCCGCAAATATCACACACATATTTCATTTTTAAATCTTCTTTTTTCTCTTTTATGATGATATTTTCTGCTGATTGTTGAGCAAATGTCGGAGCGTTTTTTGATGATTTTCCGCCTTTTACTTTATGATAGTATGAATAAGTTAAAGGTTCGTTTTTGCATAAATTTTCGCATTCGATAATCTTTCCAATGAAAATAGTATGAGTTCCAACATCTGTAGAATTAATTACTTCCGCTTCAATATATGTTATAGAATTTTCTCTTAAAAAAGGAACTCCTGTAATTCCCAAATCATATTTTGTATCGTTAAACTTGTCTATATTACGACCGCTTTTAAATCCGAATTTCCCTATAAACGGGAGTGGTGTATCTTTTTTTAAAATTGAAATGGTGAAAACTTTACTCTCGGTTATGAATTCATGCGTTAAATTATTTTTAGCGACACTTATTGCTATGGTAGGATTTTCTGCTGTAACTTGAAAAACCGAATTGACGATACATGCGTTAAATTTATTTCCCCTTTTTGATGAGATTACATAAATTCCGTAAGTCAGGTTAAATAGAGCTGATAAATTCATTTGTTCTCCTATTTGAATAATTTTTGGCATTCATCACAAAAATATGTTGAACGTCCGGCAATTTTAATTTTCGAAATCTTGTTTCCGCATTCACAAAAATCTTTTTGATATACTTTGAGAAAATTCTGGAATTCACCGGTTTTACCATCCACTCTCCTGTAATCAGATATTGTAGTTCCATTATGCTTTATTGCTTCAGACAAAACAATTTTTGTTTGACGAACGATGTTTTCGATTTCCGTCTCCGGCAAATTTTTCCCAAAAGATTCAGGGTGGATTTTTGCACGAAATAAGATTTCGCAAACATAAATATTTCCTAATCCGGCAATAATGTTTTGTTCTAACATTAAACTTTTTATAGGAACTTTACGATTCTGAATTTTTTCTTTTAAATAATCTTTGTCAAATTTTTTTTCTAAAGGTTCGGCACCTAAATTTTTTATTCCACTTAATTCTTCGGCATTAGGTAAAATCCAGATTTTGCCAAAAGTTCTTACATCATCAAAAATTAATTTAGTTTTATCCAAAAAAAGAATTTCCGCTCTGGAATGTGATGAAGATTCTGCAAGATTTTCTTCATAAATTAATTTTCCCGTCATTCTTAAATGAACTACGATATTAGAATGTGAAGTTTTTAAAATAATATATTTACCTCTTCGATTAATTTTATTTAATTTTCCAAATTTAAATTCTTTATTGTTGCTGATAATTGTTCCATTTCTATTTTCGATAATAGAGGTGATTGATTTTCCAATAATTTGGGAATTCAATTCATCTACGATTGTTTGAACTTCAGGTAATTCAGGCATTATTTTCTCCATTTTTATTAAGGCAAGAATTACAAATTCCTCTTAGATTTATTTGGTAGTCAAAAATTTTATGTCCGTTAATAACGGATTCTGCAAATATTTTATTTCCTTCGTGAATATCAAAAATATTTCCACACTTAATACATTTAAAATGAATGTGATTTTCCGTATTATATTCATATCGGGTTTCATTTTCAAAAACAGTTAATTCATGAATTAAACCGGATTCTACAAAAAGTTTTAAGGTATTATAAACGGTTGCTTTTGATAGCGAAATCATTTTATCTTTCAAGCCGAGATAGACTTGTTCGGCTGTTGGATGTGTTCTGTTCTTATCAAGAAACTCAAGAATTTTAACTCTTTGAGTTGTCGGGCTTATTTTATGATTTATCAAACCTTTTTTATAATTTTGAAGCATTCCGGTCTCCTTATTTTTAAATTAATTCTAAAATTAGAATTATTCTAAATCTGTCAATCATTTTTTTTATTTGACATCAAATGCTTTGATAAAGTTTCTGAATACTGAAGATTGATTCTTGTTCTTTATGAGATAAAGTGTTGCTACAATTGATTTTGATTATTCTAAAATAATTATTATCAATGTTCTAAAATTTTTCCCCAAATAATTAATATTTTCTACATCTTGTTTCTACATAAATTTTGATCAAATGTTTAAAATTTCGAAAACTAATTATAAGAATAATTAGAAAAATAAGGAGGTAGTTGATGGAAAAATTTTTCCAATTGAAAAATCACAAAACCACAGTGAAACGAGAAGTTATTGCAGGTTTAACAACATTTTTGACAATGTCATACATAATGTTTGTAAATCCTTCAATTTTGAGTGCTACGGGAATGGATAAAGGTGCTTTAATAACGGTAACTGCGTTAGCATCTTTTATCGGAACTTTTTTGGTAGCTGTCTGGGCTAATGTGCCTTTTGCCATGGCTCCGGGTATGGGATTAAATGCTTATTTTACCTATACTTTGGTTATTGGTGAAAAAGTTGATTGGCAAACTGCTCTTGGAGTTGTGTTTCTTTCCGGAGTTTTCTTTTTAATTTTAACATTAATTGGTGTCAGAGAAAAAATAGTAAATGCTATTCCTCTTTCACTGCGAATTTCAATTTCAAGCGGTATCGGATTATTTATTACTTTTATCGGATTTAAAAATCTCGGACTTATTGTTGATAATCCCGCTACTTTAGTTTCTTTGGGACATCTCACAACACCGGTAATTTTGGGATTAATTGGAGTTTTTGTAATTGCAATCTTAGAAGTTAAGAAAATTAAGGGATCTATTCTAATTGGTATTTTAATAACTACAATTCTGGGAATTATTTTCGGAGAAGTTGCTATGCCAAAAGAAATTATTTCTTTACCACATTCTATCGCTCCAATTGCCTTCAAATTGAATATTATGGCTGCGTTTAAATGGGGATTATTTGGTGCTATTTTCTCATTTATGTTTGTTGATTTATTTGATTCCATCGGTACAATCTTAGCTTGTTCTTACGAAGCTGAATTAGTAAAAAAAGATGGAACTGTTAAGAAAATTGAGAAGATGCTTGGTGCCGACGCTATTGCCACGATTTCCGGGGCAGTTTTAGGAACTAGTACAACAACAACTTACATTGAATCATCATCAGGTATTGCTGACGGTGGACGTACGGGTTTAGCATCTGTAGTTACGGCTGTAATGTTTTTAATTGCTTTAGTTTTTACTCCGATTATCTCGATTGTACCTGCTTTTGCCACAGCTCCGGCCTTGATTATTGTTGGTGTTTTTATGTTCAAAAATATTAAGAATATTAATTTTTCAGATTTTTCTGAATCTGTTCCTGCTTTTCTTACAATTATTCTGATGCCATTGACATATAGTATTAGTACAGGGTTAATATTTGGATTTTTATCATATATCATTATTAATGCTTTTAGTGGTAATTTAAAAAAAATATCTCTTACAATGTGGATTATTGGAATTTTGTCGGCAATTGATTTATATATTACCGCTTTCATTCATTAAATTAGTGGGCGAGTTAATCGCCCTTTTCTAACAATATACAAATTCAATTTATGATTAGTTCAAAGAGCAAGAACGAAAATTCCGTTTTTATATTTTAAGCAACCTGATTGGATCTTTTTATATTCTTGCCGATAATTTTCTAAAATAAGATAAAATGTTTGACATATTGACTGGATAATATCGTGTAAAATTAATTTATTTTATTATAAAATATAACAAAATAGTACAATAAATATTAACAGGAAAATAAGGATAATATTATGCAAAAAGAATTTAATGACACAGGAACTTGTATTCCTTCTAAACATTATATGGTTGATATTTCGGAAAAGTTGAATACCACTTTGAAATTGGTTGAGAAGGGAAAATATTTTATCATTAACAGACCCAGACAATTTGGTAAAACAACGACAATTTATCTTTTAAATCAAATTTTAAAAAAGAAAAAAGATTATTTGCCGATTAAAATTAGCTTTG
>JAMOQM010000109.1 GCA_027064005.1 Candidatus Cloacimonadota bacterium
AAGAAATTTTTAATCATTATTCCACACCTAAATCTTTTAAGATTTCATAAAATAAAGAAATTGGGAATCCCATCACATTAAAATAATCTCCCACAATTTTCTTTACGAATTGTGATCCGAATCCTTGTATTCCGTATGAACCGGCTTTATCTAAAGGCTCTTTTGTCATAAAATAATCATCAATTTCTGTTTCTGATAGTTCACAAAAAATTACTTTTGTTCGTAAAAATTTTGTAATATTTTCACCTCTATAAGAGACTGACAAACCGGTATAAACATAATGAAACGAATTGGATAACTTTCGCAATTGTTCTTTACCATCATAAATACTTTTTGGTTTTCCTAAAATTTCATGATTAGCATACACTATTGTATCTGCACCAACTACAACGCATTCTCTATCCATTTTGTTAGTAATATCCATCACTTTTAGTTTAGCATTATTCATAGCTAATTGGCTTGGATTTGAAAGTGTCAAATCTTCTTCAACAGTGGAAGGAACTTGTAAAGCATTAACTCCAAGCATTTTGAGTACTTCTTTTCTACGCGGTGATTGAGAAGCCAGAACAACTTTTTTATTTTTTAATAATTTATGAATCATTTTATGTCCTTGTTTTTTTACAAAAAATTTCTATAAATACAATTTGGCAAGAGATAAATTAAATTTTCGGATAACTTATGTTTTTTGCTTTACAAAAATAACGTCTGTTCAAATTTATTCATAATGAAGAATACTGATGCTGAAAAAAATCGCATCTTAAAATTGTAAATTAAATTTGAATATAAAAAGGATAAATATGTCTTACGTTGTTTTAGCTAGAAAATACAGACCGCAAACATTTTCGGATGTTTATGCTCAAGATCAAATCACTAAAATTTTGAAAAATTCAATAGAAATGAACCGAATCGGACAAGCATATTTGTTCACCGGTCCAAGAGGTGTTGGTAAAACTTCACTGGCAAGAATTTTTGCAAAAAGTTTAAATTGTGTTAATGGACCAACTCCCAATCCTTGTAATGTCTGTGATAATTGTGTCGAAATAACACAGGGAATTTCTTCCGATGTTGTTGAAATTGATGGTGCTTCAAATACCGGTGTTGACGATATTCGGGATCTGCAAAAAGAACTTTTGTATTCAACGGTAAAAGGAAAATATAAAATTTATATCATTGATGAAGTTCATATGCTTTCCAAACATGCCTTTAATGCTTTGCTTAAAACTCTGGAAGAACCACCTGAAAATGTAATTTTCATTTTTGCAACAACTGAGCCACATAAAGTTTTGCCAACTATTGTTTCTCGTTGCCAAAGATTTGATTTTAAACGATTTCCAACAGAAACTATCGTTGCCAGATTAAAATATATTTGCGAAAAAGAAGATATTGAAGCTGATGATGATTCTTTATTTCTTATTGCCAAAAAAGCCGATGGTGGAATGCGTGATGCTCTTTCCTTAATGGATCAAGTAATAGCTTTTATGGATAAAAAATTTGTTTATGAAGATGTTCTTAACCTTTTTGGTGTTGTTAAGAATGAAACGTATTTGAATATTTTTAAGAATATCCGGAAACACAACGCTAAGGAAGTTATTGAATCCGTTCATAAAGTTTTGGAAAATGGCAATGACATCCAAGAATTTATTTCGGGAATGTTAGATTTTTCTCGTTTAATTCTTCTCGAAAAAATTGGAATTAATACTTCAGAAATACCTAAAAATCTAAAAGCAGATATGTCAGAATTGGCAAAATCTTTCGAAGAAAATTCGATTTTATACCTAATGTCTTTTCTAATAAAAACAAAATCAGATCTGAAATTAAGCGAAAATCCTATGTTGCTGACTGAAATTTCATTCATAAAATTAGCAAATCTCTCTGATTTAAAACCTATTGATGAAATTTTAAATTTATTAAAAAACAAACCTAATATTACTTCAGTTGCTCCTGCAAAAAAAAAAATAAATTTTCCACCTAAATATGTTTCAGAACCGGAATCAAAACCTGAAAAAATTTTATCTCACAAAAGTTTATCCTCCGAATCAAATAAAATCATAAAAAAAACAGCGATTGACAGTCAAATTAATATTACAGAACAGGTCCAAAACGAATCGGAAAATTATGCAAAAGAGTTAGATCGAAATCTGGTAGAAAGAGAATGGAATAGTATTATCGAAAAGATTAAAAACGAGAAAACTATTGTTGGAGGTTATATTGACCGAATGACTCAAATTGAGAATGTTAGCAAAAAACAAATTGAACTTACGACTAGTTCCGATTTAGCTTTCAAACAAATAAAAAATTCTCAATCAATAATTGAAGATATCTTGACTAAGCATTTCAATTTTAAAGTTCATTTACTGATAAAGTTTGTTAAAGAAAAAAAAGTTGAGAAAAAAATTGATGTAACATTACAAGAAATTAGAAACAAAGCTCCCAATATTGCAGATTTCATAGATGTAACAAAATCCTTTATTTCGATAAAATGACCTTAATTATTTTAATATTTAGCATTTTTTATATCGCAATAATTTTACTTTTTACAATAGGAGTAATTTTCATAAAAGCCCCAAACTCATCTAAAAAACATTTTATTTCAATTATTGTTGCTGCTCGAAATGAAGAAAAATATTTAGAGAATTTATTGAAAATCTTAACAACTCAAAATTACGAGAACTATGAAGTTATAATTGCAAACGATCGCTCAACCGACTCAACTCAATTAATAATTGAAAATTTTCATAAAAGGAATCCAAATCGTTTGAAATTTGTAACAATTTTAGAAGAATCTAAAGATTTTATTGGGAAGAAAAATGCTCTAAATGAAGCTATAAAAAAATCTTCCGGAGAGATTCTTGCTTTTACAGATGCGGATTGCGTCCCATCCAGAAATTGGCTTAACGAAATAAATCGAATGTATGAAAAAGATGTAGATATTGTTGCGGGCTACTCTCCCTTAATTTCACAAAAAAATTGCAAATTTCTTAATTTAATCAAAAATTTAGAGCGATCTTCAGTATTCGCAGTTACTGCCGGATCCTTTTTCTGGAAATGGGGAATCACCTGTACAGCCAGAAATTTTTCCTATAGAAAATCTCTTTTTGAAAAATGCAACGGATTCCAATCAATTGCCCATATAAGATCTGGTGATGACGATTTGATGCTTCAAAAAATATCCGGAAAATCTCATAAAATGAAGTTTATGTTTTCGCAAGATTCAATAGTCCCTTCTTATGATAAAGACGATATCAAAAGTCAAATTTCTCTTGAAACCAGACGAGGCTCTAAATGGAAATATTATACCCCGGCAATAAAAATTTTATCTCTTTTAATTATGTTATATTATTTATCACTCACTCTTGCAGCATTTTTTGCCATCTTCAATAAAGAATATTTAGTATTGTTTTTATATTCTTTTTTAGCTAAAACATTGAGTGAATTTTTACTTATATTTATATTTTTATACAGAATTAAACGTTTAAATCAAATGTATGTTTTTCCCTTTGCGGAATTATTATACATTCCATATTTTATTTTTTTTGGAATTAAAGGAACTTTTGGAAAATACAAATGGAAAAATTAATCAAGTTTTATGAAAAAGAATTTTCTCATTTTGAGAAACAAAGAGCAGAAATTCGCAGATTGTGGAATATTAGTCCGGAAACCGGTAAATTTATTTATCAACAAATCATTAACTTCAAGCCAAAGAATATTCTTGAAATCGGTACCTCAAATGGTTATTCATCCTTTTGGATTTCTTTAGCAGCTGAAAAAATTGACGCAAAATTTCAAACAATTGAAGTTGATGAAAAACGTCAAAAAATGGCCAAAGAAAATTTGAAAATGAGAACTAATATTGAATTTGTTTTTGGTAAAGCCGAAGACAAAATTCCTACTTTAGAAAATGAAATAGACTTTGTTTTCATCGATGCCGGTAAAATTGGATATATAAATTATCTAAATGCCTTATTACCACTTTTAAGAAAAGAAGCATTTCTTCTTGCCGACAATGTTATTTCTCATCAAAAAACAGTCCGAAAATATTTGGATTTCGTACAACAAGATAAACGTTTTATTACCATGACCTTGCCGATTGGTTCAGGCCTGGAATTAAGTACATATAGGAAAGATGGATATGAATATTAAAAAAATTAGTGAGAAAATATTAGAAAATAAACCTAAAAATGCTTTGGTTGGTTTTGATGGTTTTATTGATGAATTAAATTATGTTGTTGAAAAAAAGATTGATGATGAAAATTTTATCAAAGTAAAAACGATAGCTGATTTTGGGAAAAAAATATCTTCAGCTGCCGGATTATCATTAAATATAGAATTTAGGACTTTTAAGAAAAAGTTAGGTGGAAATGGACCAATAATGGCTTCCGCTCTACTTTCTCAAGACGTGAATGTTGATTATATCGGAGCTCTCGGGGAAAATTCTATAGACGACATTTATAAAGATTTTGCTCATAGATGTAACCACGTTTTTTCCTTGGCAAATCCAGGTCACACCGATGCTTTAGAATTTGAAGATGGCAAATTGATGCTTGGAAAAATGTCCAATTTAAGAAAAGTTAATTGGAATGAACTAATGACGAAAACTTCTTTGGAAAACATAACCTCAATCTTAAAAAATACTGATTTGATCGCTTTTACAAATTGGACAATGATTACTAAAATGGACACTTTTTTCGAAGCCTTTTCAGATATTTTAAAAAGAATAAATCGCTCTTCATATATTTTTGTTGATTTAGCCGATCCTTCTAAAAGAAAGAATGAAGATATAAAAAAAGCACTGAACCAAATCTCTAAAATGCAAAATCCGGGAAGGGTAATTTTAGGTATGAATGCCAACGAATCAAAGATTATTGCAAAAATATTGAACATTGAAACAGATGATTATCTCGAAAGAGTTTCGGATATTAGAGAGAAATTAAATATTGAGTTCGCGGTAATACATCCTCGGGAAGGAGCAGCAATTTCTTATGATAAAAAAAGTTTTTGGGTTGATGGGCCTTTCTGTGAAAAGCCACTTTATTCAACAGGTGCCGGAGATAACTTCAACGCCGGTTTTTGTTCGGGATTACTTTCCGGTTTGGAACCGGTAGATTGTTTGATAACAGGAGTTTATACTTCCGGATATTATGTTAGAAAAGGTATCTCGCCAAATAAAAAGGAATTGTTAGATTTTTTGATTGGTTATAATGATCACAAATAAAAAGAGCTCAATTGAGCTCTTTTTTATTATTTAGAATAGTTTAGTTTTATTTAACGTTTGGATACTTAGCCATAATTTTAGCAATGGTACCATTTGCTGTTAATTTTTTTAATGATTTCCTAAATTTATTAACAATAGCATCAGAAGTTTTGTTACTGAAAGCCATATATAAATCTGTTGAAAGCTCATTAATTTTATAAACCGGCTCAAAATCGCTGTTTTTAAACCCTAATTTCTTTGAAAAACTTTCCATTGTTAACATGGTTGAAGGCATTAAGTCAATTCTCTTACCTTTTAATTTTTTAAGATTAATTTC
>JAMOQM010000110.1 GCA_027064005.1 Candidatus Cloacimonadota bacterium
TATAAATTATCTTAGATTGGACTATTTTTTAATAATTCTTTTTAAACTTTCAATATATTTTAACGGACCTCCGGGTAAATAACCTGTTTTTTCAAGCAATTTTCCTTTTGAATCGAGAACTAATATAGTCGGGAATCCTTTAATTTCATATTTCCTTGCTAAATTACGATTATATAATTTAGTTTCTTTTGATTGTTTAATGTTTCTTGGAAAATCTAATTTAACCAAAACTAAATTTTTATCTGCCCAGTCCGAAAATTCTTTTGTAGAAAAAACTTCATTATCCAATCTATGACACCAAATACACCAATCACTTCCGGTAAAATCAACTAAGATAGATTTATTTTGAGCAGAAGCAATTTTGATTGCATTTTCAAGATTAGTACCCCATTTTGAATTTGATTTGGATTCTTTTGCACAAGCCATTGTTGACAGCATCAAAATGGCAAATACAAATATTACCGTTAACTTCTTCATTATACGACTTCTCCGTTAATTATAATTCTGTTAATTAATGTTGATGATTCTTTCAGCATTTTTGAAACACCACAATATCTATCTTCAGATAGAGATACAGCTTTCTTGATTTTTGCAATCGGGAGATTTTCTCCTTCAAAAACGTAATCTAAACGAATGGTATGATAATATTTAGGGTGTACATCAGTAGAATCTGCGGAAGTATCTAAATGGAATTTAAAATTCTGAACCTTCATTTTTTTTAAAATCGAAACAACATCCATTCCGGTACAGCCTGCCAATGCAACCAGAAGGAGAGGTTTCGGACGTGGTCCACGATCTTCTCCACCAAATTTAGGATCATCACTGTCAATAATAAATTTATGCCCATTAAGCTCGACTTCAAAAGCCATTTTGTCGATCCAATCGAGACGAGATTTAATTGGCATCGTCCATTCCTAATAATAACGCTTTTTTGTATAAATCAACAAACAATTCAACGTGATTTAAAACAGTATCAACTTCATCGGCAGGAATTCCATCAATTACAGTTTTAATAATGCCTTTTATTTCAAGAATACTAACATTAGCCATTTCTTCGCCTTCTTTAGTTAGTTCAGCATACCAAACACGTCTGTCTGCATTGGACGGGAATCTCTTTACATAGCCTTTTCTCACTAAATTATCAACGATTCTTGTTATCCTACTGTTAGAAACTCTAATCAAAGCAGCTAATTCTTTCATTGTAATTTTGCTGCCAAAATCAACTAAAAATTGCAAAACAGTACATTCCATTCTTCCTAAATTTGTACATGAATGGTGAACTACATCTTTTTGAACGCATAATGAATTCATTTTGTGATTTAATCGTTTGAACGCTTTTTCGTACTTTTTCATATTACTTAATCTCCAATAGTTTATTTAGTTTAACTTTATCAAAGCCCACAACCGGTCTATTATTTACCCAAATTTGCGGGACACCTTGTTGTCCTGATTTTCTTATCATATCTTGAGCTGCTTTTGCATCTCTAGAAACGTCAATATCTTTAAATCTAATATTTTTCTCTCGTAAATACGTTTTAACCTTTTTACACCAAGAACAAGTTGGTGTAGAAAAAACTATGACTCGTTTATTAGCCACTATCAACCTCCAAAATATTTAATTAATACGATAACAACATTTAGGAAAAAAACAAATAATATTTCGCATATCAACTATTTCCATAAATATTTTAGCTCAATTATACTAACGTAACAATATCTAATAAGTTACTTATTTTATAATAATTTCTTTCAGGAATATCTTTTTCGTCTATTTCCTCATGAACCCAAGTCGTATGAAATGGAATATGGACACCGTATCCTCCGGCACGAATAACCGGAACTACATCGGATTTCAAAGAATTCCCTATCATGAGAAATTCTGCCGGATTAATATCGGTTTTATCAAATAGATTCAAATAAGATTCTGTTTTTTTTTCGCTCATAATTTCGATATAATGAAAATATTTTTCTAATCCTGATTTTCTTAATTTTCTTTCTTGATCGACCAAATCACCTTTAGTAAGCAAAAACAACTTATATTTTCCTGATAAATACTCTAAAACCTCAATAACTCCGGGAAGTAAATCAACCGGTTTATTTAGCATAATTTTTCCTAAATTAATAATAGAATTTACTTTATCATTGTCGAGATTTTTTGAAAGCTTGGACGCTGTTTCGAGCATCGAAAGCACAAAGCTTTTTATTCCATATCCATAAATTGAGATATTTCTAATTTCGGTATCATTCAATTCATCAAAGAGTATTTTAGAATCTAATTCAGGAAAAATGTTTAGAAAATCTTTTTCTGTATCCCGAAAAAAAGGTTCGTTGATCCACAAAGTATCGTCTGCATCAAATCCAACATATTTTATATTTTTCATATTAACCTTATTTTTTTTTGAACAAATTATAAATAGCTTCATAAATGTCAAGAATATCGTCTCTTCTTGGCATTTCCCGAAATTTTTCAAATTAGTATCAATTGTCTAAAAGATTTTAACAGGTTAAGAAATCTAAAAACAATCCGGTAGATTGTTCTATTCTCGCAATCTGCTTTTGTCTTTATGCAATTTATTTCTCTTAGAATGAATAAATTAGCTTATGTGATTTATAGCCAATTCAACCAATTTTCATTTTATAATCTTTATTTCCTCTGAAACAAACGGCAAGGGCTGTATAATCTTTATATTCACCTGTTTTGTAAGAAGTTACTTGTTTGATTGTTTCTTGAAAT
>JAMOQM010000111.1 GCA_027064005.1 Candidatus Cloacimonadota bacterium
CAGCACCTTTAAATCTTCAAATTCCAAATTATAATCTAAATCTGATTTCCATTTTCCATCTATTACATTATTACGAGCATGATTTAATTGTTTCATCACAGCCAAAAGTAACGCCAAAGTATGTTCAAATGCAGATTGGGCATTTGCTTCCGGAGTATTACAAACCATAACTCCTTTCTTTTTCATAGCCTCTATTTCAATATTATCAAAACCGGTTCCGGCTCGAATAATCAATTTTACGTTAGGGTAATCATCAATAAAATCTTCATCACAATGAATTCTGGTTCGTAAAATAATAGCATCTACTTTTTTTTTATCGATAGAATCATTATAGGGAGTTATTGAAGACATCAAATTTCTTTCTTTAACCAAATCCCAAAATTTATCAGGCATTTTTTCCAAAACTATTGTATTCAATTTCCTTCTCCAATTCTAATAATAAGGATTTTCTTTATTGAGATAATTTTTCACAAAATCCTCAACCGCATCTTCAAGTTTTGAAAAAGTAACAGGGCAACCGGCTCGCATTAATTTACCCATTTCAGCTTGGGTAAAATATTGATATTTCCCCTTCAAATGTTCAGGCATATCAATAAACTCAATATTTGTTTTAACATTCAAAGCCTTAAAAGTTGCCGAGACCAAATCAACCCAAGTTCGTGCTTGACCGGTACCGATATTAAAAATACCATTTACATCTTTAGAATTCAAAAGCCACCAAATCACATCAACGACATCTTTAACATAAACAAAATCTCGCAATTGTTCGCCATCTTTATATTCAGGAATATTTGATTTGAAAAGCTTAACTTTCCCGGTTTCTTTAATCTGCTGAAAAGCTTTAACCACCACACTTGTTTGATTTTCTTTATGATACTCGTTTGGACCGAAAACATTGAAAAATTTTAATCCGACAACACGTTCCTGCAAATCATGAGCCAAGACAAATTCATCAACAAATTGTTTTGAATATCCGTACATATTTAAAGGTCGGAGATTAGGAATATCTTTATGATTATCAGAATATCCTTGCGAACCATTTCCGTAAGTTGCGGCACTGCTTGCATAAATAAACCTAATATTGCGTTTCAAAGCCCAGTCCATTAATTTCAAAGTATAGTGAATATTATTCTCCATCAAATAATCCGCATCTTTTTCAGTTGTTGATGAAGATGCGCCGAGATGTACAATTGCTTCAATATTATGCCATCTATTTGCTTCTAAGAATTTTAAAAAGTCTGCTTTATTCACAAATTCTTCGTATTTTTTCCCAACTAAATTTTTCCATTTTTCACCTGATCTCAAATTATCAACAATCAGGATATCATTAATATTATTTTCATTTAATTTCGCAACAAATGCACTTCCGATAAATCCGGCTCCGCCAGTTACTATTATCATTATTCCTCCATTTTTTTACGGTTTTGAAATCAAAACGACAGCGACCATTCCTAATGCCATTCCGATAAATTGTCTGATAGAAATTACTTCCTTCAGAAATACCATCGCCAAAATTATAGATACAATAGGATATAAAGCCGTAACAATTATTACAACGGAAGCTTTACCTTTTCCTAAAGCATAAGCAAATAAGAGAGTTCCCAAAATTCCAAAAACCCCGGTTAAAATACTAAAAACAAATCCTTTCATTTCGAATTGCAATTTACTTTTCATCACGAAAAATATTACAAAGTTCACCACAACCGACCCGATAACATTATAAAAGAGAAAACTTTTGGGATTGATTGTTAATGATGCCATTTTTGGGAAAAAAGCCCAAAATCCATAAAAAATAAGCGAGCCTAAAGCAGGCAATAACCATTCCATTTAAACCTTTCCTTTTATTTTATCAAAAGTTTTAAAATGCTTTTTGGAAACTTCATTTAATTTTTCTTCGCCAAATTTTTCCATAAAAATTCTTCCAATCTCAATAACTTTTGCTGAAGCTCCTTTTGGAAATTCAATCTCATATTTTTTTGACATACTCTCCATTTTTTCAAGAAAATGATATCTCGCAATAATGGAAGCCGATGCAACTGCAACATCTTCCTCAGCTTTTGTTCGTTGCACAATATTTATTTCATTCAAACCTTTTAATGAATTCAGCAAAACTTTTTCGTGAGCAAACTTATCAACGATAACTGCTTGAAAAGTATTTTTTTGATGTGCATCTTTAATAATTCGACCATGCATCCAAGCCAGAAGCTGATTGAGCTTTTTCCCTGACTTTTGGAAATCGGCATATAAACTATTATATCTTTGAGGATTGATAATTATAACGGAAATATTTTTACTGAATTTCTCATATATTTTTTTGGCAATTTCTTTTATTTTTTTATCATTAAGCATTTTACTATCTTTAACTCCAAATTTTCTCAAAGTCAAAATATCTTCATGATGACATATAAATCCGGCGGCAACAAGCGGTCCAAAAAAATCTCCTTTTCCTGATTCATCCGTTCCCAACCAAGATTTCCAATTATGAGAAAAAGTTTTTGTTTCATTAGAAAGTAATAACTCCTCCAAATCTTCTTTTAGAGAATTATTTTTACCTCCAAAAACTTTCGAAACACCTTTTTTCTTTGAATAATATAAAGATAGGGAAGTTTGCAATAATCCCTTCTCAAAATATAATTTTTCTCCATAAGGAATTTGCTTTCTATCTTTTAAGATTATTTCATTAGATTCAGTTAGTTTCAAAATATTCTCAATCTCTTTCAGTAAAATATCATTCATAAGTCATCCTTTAATTAATCTATACTGAAATAAATTTAGGCTTATTTAAGGTCAAATACTTTAAGCAACAAGTTCGCAAAAAAGCGATTTAACGAGTCTAAATTCAAAAATAAAAAATTCAATTGACTAATATCATTATCTAAAGAATTCATTTTATATTGATAAATTCGGAGTAAATATGAATAAAAATAAAGTCTTAATAATGGTAATGATTCTTTTTTCAGTACTTTTAAATTTGAATGCCGCAATTAAAATTGGTGTTTATGATGACAAACCTCTCATTTTTGATGATGAAAATGGCAACCCCGTCGGTATTTATCCTGATATTTTGAAATATGTCGCAAAAAAAGAAAAATGGGATATTGAATATATTCACGGCTCTTTAGCAGAATTATTGGATTTATTAAAAGATAATAAAATTGATTTATTGGTTTCCGTAACTCCGACGAATACAAGAAAAAAATATCTCAAATTTAATTCCGAAACCGTATTTTTAAATTGGGCAACAATTGTTACGAGAAAAAATGATTTAAAAATAAAATCATTCCAAGATTTAGATAAGAAAAAAATAGCTGTTTTGAAAAGCGATTCTTATTTTGATTCTATCAAAAATATCAGTGAAAATTTAGGAATTTCTCCTAATTACTTATTTTATAATACTTATGCTGAAGTTATAGAATCATTTTTAGATGGGGAAACAGATGCCGGTATTATCTCCAGATTATTTATCAATTATGAAGACAAATATAGCAATTCCATAAGAAATACTGAAATAATATTTTCTCCAACCAAATTAAAATTTGCGACAAATCTCAAATCTCATAAACATTTATTGCAAACTATTGATTATTATTTGATGAAAATGAAAAAAAATCCCAAATCAATATATTACCAGTCTATAGACAAATGGACAGGAGCTAAAAATATAACAATTACACAATCGAATAGCACTAAAATTATTGTGATTTTTATAATAATTGTAATATTATTAACGGCATATATTACTTACATCCTTCATGATGAGCGTAAAGAGTGGAGGAAAATTCCCGAAATTTCTTCATTACCAAAGAATGTGAACATATATAAACTCTTAACATTTGCAACTTTGGAAGATTTATCGTCCACGGGTTTTATATCAATGGATCCTGACTACAAAATAAAGGTAATGAATGAATCATTTTCTAAAATTTTTAATGTTGAAAAAGAAAAAGTGATTAATCAAAGTTTATTTGATGTAATAGAAATCAACAATGTCAATAAATTAAAAGCTATCTTTCAAAAAAATTCAAAAGCCATAAATCATTTTAAAAACATAAAAATCAAGATAAGCCATCAGGATAAAATATTAAATATAACCACCCAATTTATCAGAAATTTGGACAATAAATTACTTAAAATATTTTGTTTAGTCGAAGATTTAACACTTACTGAAAACCTTAAATCCGAGAACAAATCTTTAACAAATGATCTCTATAATACCTTATCCAAAATAAATCAAAGTGTTTTAATAACCGACATTACAGGTAAAATTGTTTTTTCAAATAAAAATTTTACTGAAAAATTTAAGTTCAGCAATCTAGAAATAGAAAATAAAGAAGTTTATCCCTTGATATTTACAGATGAGTATTCAACCAAAAATATCATCGAATCTAATGAAAAGAATGAGTATAAATTTGAGACCACCTGCAAGACAAAATTCAATGAAGTGCTCAATACAAAAATAATAGTTTATAGAAGAAAACATAATAATAAATTCACAGGTTATTATTTTTTCATTAATGACATTACACAGAACTATAAAAAAAATATTCAACATGAAAAAGATATTGAAAACATAAATATCATTAAAAATACAATGAACGATAGTATCGTATTTAGAAAAGAAATAAATAAGAAATTGACGTTCTTATTCGTAAGATCTTTTGGGAAAAGATTTCTCGGTTACTTTTTAGATAAAAATGCTAAAAAAATCGAAAAAGTTTTCAATGAAAAAACTGAGAAAGAACGAGAAAGATTGATTGAACAAACACTCATTCAACTAAAATCACATAATCACAGATATTTTATTACCTATAAATTAAGAGATATAAATAACAATCAAATAGATATTATTGAAAAAGGTTACGCAATTCTGGATAAAGACAAAAGGTTAAAATATTTGGAAGGAATAATGAGAGTAAACGATATTTATGAAGATTGAATAATGAGGAAAAATGAATAAAATAATAAAATTTGAAAATGCTAAAGATATTATCACAAAAATTAGAAAAAAGAAAAAAGTTGTTTTTACAAACGGTTGCTTCGATATTCTCCACATTGGACACGCAAGATATTTAAAAGAAGCAAAAGATTGTGGAGATATTTTAGTTGTTGGATTAAATAGTGATGATTCGGTTAAAAGATTAAAAGGCGATGCCCGTCCAATTATCTCTGAAAATGATAGAGCAGAAATGCTTTCACACCTCGAATCCGTTGATTTTATCGTCATATTTAATGATGACACGCCAATTAATCTTATCAAAGTAATAAATCCGGATGTCTTGGTTAAAGGCGGTGATTGGAAAATTGACCAAATTGTAGGTTCAAAAATTGTATTGGAAAACGGTGGAGAAGTAAAAAGCCTTTCATTTATTGACGGAATTTCCACCTCAAAAATAATTGAAAAAATACAAAAAATGAGGTAATAAATGTCTGAACTAAACTTAAATGAAGAGATTTCCGTAGATGAAATCGGATACGTAACAGAAGTTGGAAAAGGCTATATAATCGTGGAACAAATTCCTGCTTCAACTTGTAAATCATGTTCAATGCACGGATTTTGCGGAGCCGGAGCTCAACATCCTAAAAATAAAATCATGACGAAAGACAAATATGAAGTCGGAGAAAAAATCAGAGTGAGATTGTCGCCAAGTAAACGAATTATCGATTCCTTAATAATTTTTATTTTACCGATTCTTATGATGATAATTTTCTATGCTTTAGGGAAATTTGCTTTCCATTTTACTGAAGATTTATCTATCGTCAGTTCTATTGTCGGATTAGTCGTAAGTGCCGGAATTATTAAAATAATCGATGTAAAAATCGGAGATGATTTCAAGTTGGAAATTCTGGAAAAACTCTCATGAAAATTCATTTGAATAAAATGATTTTCTTCGGCTATCACGGTGTGCAACCGGAAGAAAGAAGTTTGGGACAACGATTTGTAGTAAATTTAACTTTCGAGACAAATCCTGAGTTGGATAATTCCATTCATAAATTGGAAGATACGGTAGATTACACTTCAATTTATGCTGATTTGAAAAACATTATGGAAAACAAAACCTTTCATTTATTGGAAAATTGTGCCAATACTATTCTAAATCATCTTTTAGAAAAATATGACAAAATCCAAACGATAAATGTTAAAATCAAAAAACCTTCCGTTCCGATAAAAGGAATTTTGGATTCCGTTGAAGTAGAAATGGAACGCTCAAAAAAATGATTTCCTATTTAGGTTTAGGTAGCAATATCGGTGATAAATCTAAAAATCTCGAAACCGCAATAAATTACATTAATTCTTTAGAAAATACCGAGATTATTGAAACCGCAAGTTTTATTACAACTAAACCTTATGGTTATGAAAACCAAGATAATTTTCTCAATTCAGTTATTAAGATAAAAACAAAATTTTCGCCTCAAACCCTTCTAAGTAAAATTCTTGAAATTGAACGAAAAATGGGAAGAATCCGCAAAATTCATTGGGGACCGCGAATAATTGATATTGATATTCTTTATTATGAAGATTTGATAATTGATGAGGATAATTTGAAAATACCACATCCTGAGATTCCAAAAAGGAAATTTGTCCTTAAATCTTTGCTGGAACTCTGCCCCGATAAAATAGATGCCGGAAGGAATAAAACAATTCAAACTCTTTGGAATGAATTAAATGACTAACTTATTGAAAGGAAATGTAATAGATATCATCCGCCGAGAAATATTCCCTGCTGAAATACAAGTAAATGAGTTTGGAAAAATTTCTAAAATCAGAAAATTATCAGAGAAATTAGACAATTATTTTTTACCCGGTTTTATAGATTCTCATATCCACATTGAAAGTTCAATGTTACCACCTTTGGAATTTTCCAGAATCGCCCTAAAACATGGAACTGTCAGCGTTGTTTGTGATCCTCACGAAATAGCAAATGTGCTCGGAATCGAAGGCATAAATTATATGATGGAAAACGCTGTGAAAAGTGAATTAAAATTCTTCTTTGGAATACCATCTTGCGTGCCGGCAACTTCTTTGGAAACTTCCGGAGCGATAATTGACTCCCAAAAAATAGCAAAATTAATTTCAACCGGTAAATTCTCTTGTTTAAGCGAAATGATGAATTATCCGGGCGTAATTCATAACGATGAAGAAGTTTTTAAAAAAATAGATTTAGCTATCAAAACAAAGTTGCCAATTGACGGTCACGCTCCTTTTTTATCAGGAAAGAATTTGGACAAATATATAAACTCGGGAATATCAACAGATCACGAAGCTTCAAGTTATGAAGAAGGCAAAGAAAAAATTAAAAAAGGCATGAAAATTCTGATTAGAGAAGGCTCGGCTGCAAAAAATTTCAATAACTTAATCCCATTAATGAAAGATTATCCCGATAAATTAATGTTCTGCTCAGATGATAAACACCCCGATGATTTAACAAAAGGTCACATAAATATTCTTGTAAAACAATGTTTAGAAAAAGGTTATGATTTATTTGACGTTTTAAGAGCTGCTACTTTGAATCCCATTAAGCATTACAACTTAGATGTTGGACTTTTGCAGATTGGAGATCCGGCAGATTTTATCGAAATAAATAATTTGAGCGATTTCAAAATTAAAAAAACTTTTATCAACGGTAAATTGGTTTACAAACAAAACGCTAAATTACAAAAATATGTCAGGTCAAAAATAATCAATAATTTTAATAGAGCTAAATTAAAATCCGAGGCATTAAAATATAATTTTAAAAACGAAAAAATAAAGATAATCAAAGTTATTGATGGAGATTTAACCACTGAATCTGAAACGATTAATTCAAATTTGCTACTTCCGAATATTTCGGAAGATATCTTAAAAATTGTAGTTGTAAATCGTTATTATGAGACAAAACCAGCCGTTGCATTTGTAAAAGGTTTTGGATTTAAACGCGGAGCCATCGCTTCTTCAGTTGCTCACGATTCGCACAATATCATCGCTGTTGGCACCAATGATGAAGATATTCTCAAGGCAATTAATTTTATTATTGATGCAAAAGGCGGATTGGTTGGAGTAAATAAAAATGCTAAAATCACTCTCGATTTGCCAATTGCCGGTTTGATGTCTGATAAAAATTATGAATACGTCAGCTCAAAATATTTTGAGCTAAATTCCTTTGCAAAATCTTTAGGGACAAGCTTAACCTCTCCATTTATGACACTCTCCTTTCTGGCTCTAATTGTAATTCCGCATTTGAAAATCAGCGACAAAGGACTTTTTGATGTGGATAAATTT
>JAMOQM010000112.1 GCA_027064005.1 Candidatus Cloacimonadota bacterium
TAAATAAATCTCCGGAAATTGCAATTGCTCAAATTAAAGAAAAAGAATATTATCAAAAATATTTATTAGATAAACGCGAACTTATTTTAATCGGCGTTAATTTTACTTCAAAAACAGGCGAAATTGAGAATTGGAAAGTTGAAGAAAAGAGGAAATCATGAGAAACATAAAATCTTTTAAAAAAATGAAAAAAAATGGTTCAAAGATATCAATGATTACTGCCTATGACTATTCATCAGGAAAAATAACTGAAGAAGCGAATATAGATTGTATCCTGGTAGGTGACAGTTTAGGGATGGTTGTTTTGGGATATGAAAATACTCTTGAAGTTACACTTGAAGATATCATTCATCACACAAAAGCTGTTAGACGCGGGGCAAAAGATACCTTTATTATTTCTGATATGCCCTACATGTCTTACCATTTATCTTTAAACGACACAAAAGCGAACGCTTCAAAATTAATTATTGAGGGAAAAGCAAATGCAGTAAAACTTGAAGGTGGTACAAAATCCAGATTAGAGGCAATCTCGGCAATTGTTGATTGTGAAATACCTGTTGTTGCTCATCTGGGTTTGACACCTCAATCGATAAATAAATTCGGTGGTTACAAAGTTCAAGGTAAAACAAATGATCGATTTAATAAGATTCTCGATCAAGCATTGGAAATTCAAAAAGCGGGAGCTTTTATGTTGGTATTAGAGGGAGTTCCTGAAAAGCTTGGTAAAGAAATATCTGAAAAGTTGTCCATTCCCACAATTGGAATTGGTGCCGGACGTTATACAGATGGACAGGTTTTAGTTTGGCACGATCTTTTAGGTTTATCTGAATTTGATTTTAAGTTTTCAAAAAAATACAAAAATTTAAGCTTGCAAATAAAAAATGCTTTAGAAAATTATGATAATGATGTTAAAAATAAAAAATTTCCAACAAAAGAAAATGTATATTTTCCAATTGAGGATGAGAAAACGGAGCAGAAAATATGAATGAAAATGATTTTAAAGAAATAGAAATGACACCTGATGAAAAATTCTCAGCGATAGCAAATTTGAAAAAAAATTTAGAAGAAGAATTTATTCAATTAGGACAATTATTGTCTGAAATTAAACGCGTAAAAACATTTCGATTAAAAGGCTACAAATCTTTTAAAGAATTTGTTGAAGAAGAATATAACATGGCCGGTTCATTTGCATCTAAAATTATTTCTATTTATGATTTATTTATCAAAGAATTGGATGTTGACGAAATGACGGTTAAATCTATCGGAGTTGATAAATTAAGCATGATTAAAGGTTTTGTAAAAGATAGTTCTTTTGAAGAATCTGAAAAATGGATTGATCGTGCTGAAACTATGCAAACAGTTGATCTAAGAGAATATATAAAAGATGTGAGAGAAAAACAAAAAGAAAAATCCTTAAAAGATGTATTCATCGAACAATTTAAGGAAAGGATGGTGGTATTTTTCAATTGTTCCCAAAAAGAGCTGAACTTTAAATTAGCCTTATATTTCCAGGATATGAACCTAGAAGAGGTAAAACAAATAATTAAAGAAAAACAGCAAAGATTTGAAGAAACTGATAATTGGGATTCCCAATAAAAAAGGAGAACAAATGCACAAAATGAAAATATTATGGGTTGATGATGAAATTCAATATCTCATCCCATTCAAAATGTTCCTGGAAGAAAAAGGTTACGATGTAACTACTGTTTCAAACGGTTCCGACGCTCTTGAATTACTTATTAAAAAGAAAATTGATTTAATTCTTCTTGATGAAACAATGCCCGGATTGGATGGTTTAACTACTTTGACAGAAATTAAGAAAATAAATGCCTCTATCCCGGTAATTATGGTAACCAAAAATGAAGAAGAGGGTTTGATGAATGAGGCTATTGCCAGCCAAATTTCAGATTATTTAATCAAACCAATTAATCCAAATCAAATTATCCTTGCTATAAAAAAGATTTTCCAAGCTGATGAGATTAGACAAAATAAAGTTGGAGAAGATTATAGCAAATTCTCAGCAAAATTAAATCAAAAACTGTTCAATACACCTGATTGGAATGATTGGTCTAAAATCTACACTGATATTTGTCGATGGGATAGTGTAATTGATGAAATAAAAGAACCGGCTTTGACGCATATGCATTTTTTGGAAAAGAAAAATTGTAACACCGAATTTGGAAATTTCATTGAAGAAAATTACCTCGATTGGTTAGAATCCGATGATCGTCCACTGCTTTCATTTGATATTGTAGCAGAAAAAGTACTTCCTTATATTAATTCAAAAGGTCCCGTATATTTCATTGTTTTGGATTGCATGAGATTAGATCAATATATGGCAATTGAACCTTATCTTAAAGAATTATTTGATGTAGATTTAGACCTCTATTATTCAATATTACCAACCGCAACTCCGTATTCGAGAAATTCCATTTTCAGCGGAATGTTACCGGTTGATATTGAAAGAAGTTTCCCTGAATATTGGACAAATTATTCAGATTTAGAAAATTCTAGAAATCGTAACGAACACCAATTATTAGACGCTTTGATTAGTGATTTAGGTTACGATTTGAATCCTTCCAGTAAATACATCAAAATATTTAATATGGAAGAAGGGAAATTTGTTTTAAGAAAAATCGATAGTTGGAAAAAAGAAAAATTGGTCGTGCTAGTGATTAATTTCCTCGATTTATTGGCTCATCATCGTTCAAAAGATCAAATCCTACAAGAGGCAATCCCGGACGAATCAGCTTTAAGAGCTTTCACAAAACATTGGTTTATGCATTCATCATTATACGAATCATTAAAACTAATTAGCAAACAAAAAGATGCAACCGTCATCATCAGCACTGATCACGGAAGTATTAGGGTTAATCGAGCAACTCAGGTTGTCGGTGATCGTGAAACAACTTCTACTGTAAGATACAAAATCGGAAAAAATTTAAGCGTGAATGAACGTCATGCAATGTTTTTAAAGGAACCGGAAAGAATGGGATTACCAACCGGAAACATTGTTGAAAATTATGTTTTTGCCAAAGATGATTATTATTTTGTATATCCAAATTCTTATCATCAATATCAAAATCAATATAATGGTACTTTCCAGCATGGTGGTATTTCTTTACAAGAGATGTTACTTCCAATAGCTGTTTGTAAATCCAAGAAAAATGACTAAATTAGAAATAATCTTGCAAGATAAAGAACAGAGTAAGAAATTTTCTCAAGCAATTTCTCAGGAATTAAAGTTAGGCGACGTTTTAGCTTTATACGGAGAATTAGGTGCGGGAAAGACATTCTTCACCCAAAATCTATGTTCATATCTAAATGTAAAAGATTATGTTAACAGTCCAAGTTATGTTTTGATGAATGAATATTATGGTGATTTCAACATTTATCATCTGGATTTATATCGATTAAATGATTCTGAAGAAGTTTTAGAATTAGGTTTAGAAGAACTTATCCCGCAAGGTCTAACAATTATTGAATGGCCGGAAATTGCCGAAGATTTTTTACCAAAAGAAACAATAAAAATATATTTTTCCTACTTTGAAGATTGTCGAAAAGCAATAATTCATAGTCGGGAAAGTATCATTGAAAGCATAAAAAAAATCCTCCCTTTATAGAGAGGATTTTTTGTTTTTTACAATTTAATTAAAACTCATATTTCACATTTAAGTGTTTTACGGAATAAGCATCATCGACTCTTTTTGTTGGAGTATTTGTTGGTGCATTTTTAACCAATTCCGGAGTTTCTTTACATTCTTTATCAATCTCAATCATAGAATTAATAAATTCATCTAAAGTTTGTTTACTTTCGGTTTCAGTTGGTTCAATCATAATTGCTTCATGAACAATATTCGGGAAGTAGATTGTTGGAGCATGATAACCTTTATCTAACAATCTCTTTGCAATATCCAAAGTTTTAATTCCATAAGCTTTTTTATGTTTTTCACCACAAATTACAAATTCGTGCATACAATTATCCATAAACGGAACATCATAAATATCTTGAAGTTTTGCTTTAATATAATTTGCATTAATAATCGCATTCTCTGAAATTCTTTTCAAACCGTCAGATCCCAACATTTTAAGATAAATATAAGCTTTTAAATTTACAGCAAAGTTTCCGAAAAAAGCTTGAACTTTACCAATTGAAGAATCTTCATGAGAATAATCAAGATAGAATTTATCCTCATCCTTTTTAATCATCGGTACAGGTAAATATTTTTCTAAGAATAATCTTACTCCAACAGGACCGGCACCAGGACCACCACCACCGTGAGGAGTGGCAAATGTTTTGTGAAGGTTGAAATGCATCACATCAAATCCAATTCTGCCAGGTTGAACTAATCCGAGAAGAGCATTAAAATTCGCCCCGTCCATATACATTAAACCGCCAACCTCATGGATAATTTCAGCAATTTCTTCGATTTGTGATTCAAAAATACCTAAGGTATTTGGATTAGTAAGCATAAATCCGGCTGTATTTTCATTAGCAACTTTTCTTAATTCTTCAATATCAACCATACCTTTATCATTAGATTTAATTTCAACTACTTTATAGCCGTTCAATGTTGATGAGGCAGGATTTGTACCGTGAGCAGAATCAGGAAGAATAATAGTATCTTTAAAATCATTTCCATTTGCAGCATGAAAAGCGCGAATAACTTTAATTCCGGTAAATTCACCGTGAGCTCCGGCAACAGGTTGAAGAGAAACTGCATCCATTCCGGAAATTTCAGTTAAATCTTTTTGGAGTTCATAAAGAACTTCTAAAGCACCTTGAACAGACTCTTCATTTTGAAGAGGATGGAGATTGTTAAACTTTTCATTATTAACAAGAGTTTCATTAAGTTTAGGATTGTACTTCATTGTGCAAGAGCCAAGTGGATAGAAACCTTTTTCAATAAAATGATTTAATTGAGATAATTTAATAAAATGTCTCATAACATCCAATTCACTAACTTCCGGTAAATGTGTTTCATTTTGACGGAGAAATTTTCCGGGAATTGCTTTTTCAACAGGATAATTTATATCATTTTTAGGAAGAGTAATTGCTTTTCTTCCTTTTACGCTCATTTCAAAAATTGTTTTAGGCATTTGTTACCTCCTTAAGACTTTTAACAAAGAAATCAAGTTGTTCTTTTGTTTTTTTCTCAGTAACAGCGATTAAAATCATATTTTCTTTACCATATTTTTTTAGATCAATACCGGCAAAAATATCTTTTTGCTCTAATTTAGAGATTATTTCAGCAGCCGGTTTAGGAGTTTTTATGGCAAATTCTTTAAAAAAAGGAGCTGAATAAGCTTTTGAAAATCCTTCCAATTTAGAAATTTCATCAGCCAAATAATGTGCTTTATCAAAGGATTGTTTAGCTATTTCTTGCATTCCTTCTTTTCCCATCAAACTTAGATAAACTGCCGAAGTTGTAATACATAATGCTTCATTTGAACAAATATTTGATGTTGCTTTTGCACGTCTGATGTGTTGCTCTCTTGTTTGAAGAGTTAAAACATAAACAGGATTGTTATCAGCATCAATTGTTTTCCCGACGATTCGTCCGGGCAATGTTCTTTGTAAATTGGATTTGCAAGCAAAGAAACCATAAAGCGGACCGCCAAAATTCATTTCATTTCCTAAAGCTTGACCTTCACCAACAACGATATCAGCGTTATATTCTGCCGGGCTATTAAGCATAAATAATGAAATTGGGTCAACAGCAACTACAAAAAGTGCTTTTTTATTTGAATGAACAATTTTTTCAATTTCAAATGCTTCTTCGAGATTACCATAAAAATTTGGGGTTTGAAGCAATAAACATGAAGTTGGTTCAACCATCAATTCTTTTAATTTTTCTAAATCTATTTGACCGTCTTTTTCAGGAACTATTTGCAAATCAATCTTAACGCCTTCAGTGTAAGATTTGATAACTTGCAAATAAAGAGGATTAATTGTTCCGGCAATAACAGCTTTATGGATTTTAGTTTTTCTTACAGCCATCAAAATTGCTTCAGCAGCTGCAGACGCACCATCATACATTCCGTCATTAGAAAGGTCCATTCCGGTCATATCACAAATCATTGATTGATATTCATAATGAGTTTGTAATGTTCCCTGACTAACCTCCGCTTGATATGGAGTATAAGCTGTTAAAAATTCCGGACGATTCACAATATGTTGAACTGCTGCCGGAATAAAGTGGTCATAAATTCCACCCCCCAAAAAAGAAATTACATCATTATTAGATAAATTTTTCTTTGCTAAATCTTTTACTTTTTTTGTAATTTCCATTTCGGAAAGACCAGGTTCTAATAAGTATTCCTTATTATGAATAAATTTTTCCGGAATGTTAGAAACAAGTTCGCTAAAGGTTTTAACACCAATTTCTTTTAACATTTCTTGTCTTTCTTCATCAGTATTTGAAATGTACGGCATCGATATCTCCTTATTTTTATTTTTTAAATTCATACTAACTTTTCATTCGAGATTTTATTTTTATTTTTTTCTGTCAAGTAAAGTCAAATTAATTATTTAGAAGATATTTTTTGATAATAATCAGAATAATTTCTCAACATTTTATCATTAAAAAATAGTCTTAATTACAGGAAAAAACTCATTTTATTCAAATTAATGAATGAATTAAAAACGATGCCGGGGAAAAAAGATATTCTTTACAAACAAGAAATATTTTGCTTTATGAAATTCAAAGTAGAATTCTTCTTTTAATGCCAAATTCTGAACAAATATTTCTATATCTCACACTAAAAATCGAAGTATCTGATACAATATTTAATAAATAATCTTTATCAGTTTTGAAAGGAAAAATTGATTGACATAAATAGTACAGAGGACAATATCTTAAAATATATATCTAAAGAGGAAAAAATGAATAAAAATGAAAATATCGTTGTTCTAAATGGTGGAAATTCTCCCGAAAGAGAAATTTCTTTAATCAGTGGGAAAGAAGTATTTAAAGCATTAAAAAATGTTTATAAAAACACTCAACGTATTGATCCTTCCGATTTCAAATCATACAGTGAACTAATAATATCGCTAAAAAAAAATAACCCGATAGTCGTAAATATGCTTCACGGTGGATTCGGTGAAAATGGTCATCTTCAAAGTCTTTTAGAAATGGAAAAAATCCCTTTCACAGGCTCCGGAGCAAAAGCCAGTATGATTGCAATGGACAAATTTATCAGCGGATTATTGGTTAATTCCATTGGAATACCTGTGCCGGAGAAAAAACTATTTTCTAAACTTTCGGAAATTCCTTTAAAAATAATTGAAGATTTTGACGGAAAAATCGTAATCAAACCCATAGATGCCGGTTCATCTGTTGGAATTCATATTATTGATGATAAAGATAAAATAATTACTGCTGCTGAAGATGCTTTTAAATATTCTCACAATATCATCATCGAAAAATTCATCGAAGGTCGAGAATTGACGGTAACTGTTTTAGATGGAAAAGCCAAACCGGTGGTAGAAATTAAACCAAAAAACGGTTGGTATGATTTCAAGAATAAATATTCAAAAGGTAATACCGAATACATTTCTCCGGCAAAATTGTCTGAAAATGAAAAAGCTACAATTCAATCTTATGCTGAGAGAATTTTCTCCCTATTTGGTTGTTTTGCCTATAGTAGAATTGATTTTAGATATGATGGAGAAAATTTCTATTTTTTAGAAGTAAACACACTCCCGGGAATGACACCCTTGAGTCTCACGCCAATGTCTGCTAAAGAAAGCGGAATGGAATTTATTGATTTGCTTAACCTATTAATAAACTTAGCTACCAAAAGGAGTTAAAAATGAAAAAGATTCTCATACTTTTTTTACTAATTATTACATCATTTCTTTTCGCAAATGATTTACAGCTTTCGTTAACCGGAATTGGAAATTTTAACGAATTTTATGCATCATATTTGGATCCTGATAATGTTTCAAATCAACCTATTCTATTCACCGGTAATATTCAAAACACAACTTCTGAAAGCTTCGAATTTTATCTTACTTTGCAAATTCTTTGGAATAATCAACATCTTTTAGATGAATCGGACGGAAAAATTAATTCCAGAATTCCGATTAATGCAAACCAGACTTGGACATTTACAAATCAGGATATAATTAATAACATTGCATCCGGATATTTTAAAGCTCATCTTGATGTTGACAATATTCAAAATAAAATTTCCGAATTTAAAGATGTTTTAATGGAAACCGGAAAATTCCCGGATGGAGAATATATCCTTAGATTTAAAGCTTATGATTTGGACAATAATCAGATTTCCAACACGGAAGAATATTCGTTTACAATTATCAATTATTCTTCCATAACGTTAATTCAACCCGGATTACAATTAGGAAATGGAGTCTTAGAAATTCCGGATAATGAACCTTTTTTTATTTGGAACTCCAACGCCTCAACTTATACATTCAAATTATATCATCTCCAATCTGATAATAATTCCGCAGATCAATTGGATTCAACTTCACCTCTTTATGAAACTACAGTTCAAACAAACACTTTTAGATATCCACCCTCAGCACCTGCTTTAGAAAATAATCAATTATATGCTTGGAAAGTTGAATTTGAAAATCAAACAGGTACCGGTTCAACCAGCACTATTTCGAGTAATTATTTTGTTTTTAAAATTCATTCAGGAACATCTCAAACCGGAGAATATAACCAAATTATTACTTTTTTACAAAATTTAGGAATTAATTCATCACAAATACAAAATTTATTCCAAAACGGATACGCTCCCACCGGAATAATTACTTTTAATGGAAAAATAATAACTCAAGATGAATGGAACGAAATTCTGGATAAAATAATTTCGGGTGAATTAACCATCAAATCAGTAAATGTAAATTAGGAGCACAAAATGAAAAAAATAATTATTACAATAGTCAGTGTTATGAGTATCTTAATTTTAAATTCTCTCGAACCTTCCGCAATCACAATAACTACAAAAGGAGATGTTACTTTATCTCACGCTAAAACTACCAGCAAATTAAAAAAAGCTGATTTATTATATAATGAAGACGAATTAACTTCTTCTGATAAATCTTTTGCCGCATTTAAGTTTATCGACGGAAGCGGAATTATCAAATTGTTCCCAAATAGTAATATCGTAATCAATACCAAAAAAGAATCAGGAAAATTATCTAAAACAACTTTTATCTCAAAAGGTTCATTATTATCCAAAGTAAATAAACATTTTGGAATTTTTGATGTTGAAACACCAACAACTGTCGCTTCCATAAAAGGAACACAATTTTATCTTAAATATCTTGATTCCGGTGAAACAATTCTTTATACAATTGAAGGCTCAATTCTTTTCTCAAATAAAAATAACGGCAAAAATGCTTACGTTCACAAGGGAGAAGTTGGAAGAAGTGACGGGGCAGGTAATATCGTTGTGAAAAAATATTCTAGTCGAGATTTACCAAATGGTGTCAATGACCAACTTTTTAAAGAAACCAAAACTTTGAATATTCAAATAAGAAACGCAACCGGCGACACCAAACAAATCAGCATTGAATTAGAATAGGAGAAATCATGAAAAAATTTACCGTACTATTGATGATAATTCTAAGTTCATCATTCTTGTTTGGATTAAATATTCAACAAACAGTCCCGAAATTAATTGAGACGGAATCCAAAGCAAAATTTATTATTGATATTACAGAATTTTCTGAAATTTCTTCGATTGATATGTTTTATAAATTCTCTCAAGATAATATTTTTAAAAAAGAGACGGTTGATCTTAATGGTAATACCGGTAGATATGGAATTGAATTAACCATCCCGAAAGCTGTTACAGAGCTCGAATATTACTACAAAATTTATACTACAAATGGAACCATTTATTCTTACCCTGAATTCAATCCTGAAATGCAACCTTTTAGGCTTCAAATACTTCCTAATCATACTAATTTTCAGAGCATTTTTACTCTTTTAAATCCGAGCTCATTCAAATTTAATTCTAAAGATGAGATTATGTTTGCCATTTCATATTTCCCTGTTTCCGACAGAGTTAATATAAACAAATCTTACATGATGTTAGATGGCAAAAAAATAAAAGATGCAAAAGTTACAAAAAATGTTGCGGTAAAAAATTTTCGACAACTCCCAAATGGAAATCATACAATTGAAATGGTGATTAAATTAAACAATAATAAAACAATTACATCTCCGAAATGGAAGGTTAATGTTGGTAAAAATATTCATCGAGCAATAAAATACAATGGAAATATCTCGTATTTTTCTTATTACAATAAAAAAAATTATGATAATAATGAAGACTCTAAAAATACTCAAAACGATCTAACATTAAATTTTAACTCAACTTATTTAAAGAATAGATTAAACGGCAAAATCTATGTTTCGTCTTTGGAGTCCGGGCAAAAACAAGCAATAAACCGATTTTCATTACTTTATGATTCTCCTGTTTTAGAAATTGATATAGGCGATAATACACCTCATTTTTCTCAATTAGGAATTACTAATAATGTTAGAGGAATTACATCAAATCTGCATTTCCATTATTTCAGATTATTATCTACCTACGGTTATTTAAAGCGAAATATTGCTTGCAAACAAATTGGTGACAAGTCTTATTCTTCGGGAAGTTTTGATAGAAAAATTATAGCCGGAAGAATAGAAATAGGAGCTAAAAATGGCTTTGAATTAGGGCTTTCAGTTACTAAAAATAAAGACATTATTTCATCTTTAGATGAGAATCAATTTACCACAAACGATTCATTGAAGTCTTTAATTATCACTCCAAAAGACAATATTCTGATTGGTTCCGATTTCAATTATTCTTTGTTGGAAAATAGATTACATTTTTATGGAGAGATATCGGTAAGTATGTATAATAACAATATTTACGAGGGAGCAATCTCAAAGGATGATCTTGAAGATTATGGAATTGATTTACCATTTGATCCTCAAGACTATGAGCAATTGTTTGTTATAAATAAAAATGTAGCTCCTTATAAATTAGGACTTTCAATGGCAGCGATAACTTCAGGAATTAGATATTATGATAGAATAAATAACTTTAATTTTACCTTTGGACAATACGGAAGTGCTTATAATTCCCTATCTTCAAATCTTCCTCAGGATAAAAGAATTTTATCATTCTCCGACCAACTTAATCTTCAAAACAAATTTTTCTTATTATTAGGAGGTTCATTTTCACAAAACAATCTTTCAGATAATAAAGTAACCACGAATAAAGGGAAAAATATCTATTCTAATATTTTGATTAAAACCGGTAACGCCCAAACTCTTCATTTCAGAGGTCAATATTCTCTTAATGAAAACGATGACAAATCAATGAAATCAAGCTATAATTTGATTGAAAGCGGATACGATTTTTCCATTCTCAATCAATCAGATTATCCGACAAATATGTCTGTTTCAATTTCCAGAGCTTATAATAACAATGAAACTTTAGACAATTCTGAAAACACAAAGACTAATATCAATGTATTCTCAATCAGTAAATTGGCATATTTCCCTGTTGATATTAAACTCGGTTTCACTTTGAATAATGTTAAAGATGTTACCGATTTTGCAGAAACAACCTTAGATGATATTAATAACAAATATTGGAATAATAATTATCTTTTGGGAGCAAAATTTCATTTTTTAAGAGACAAAGTTGTCCCGTATATTAATTACCAATACACCAATGTTTCGGAAAAAGATTCACAAAATAAACACAATATCAGCATCGGAACCTCATATATCCCATTCGAAAAAACAAGCATTTCAACCAAATATTCATTTTATTCTTACAACACTGATGCCGGAGAAAATGATTATAAAAACAATGTTTTTTCATTGAATATTACTCAAAGATTCTAAAATGAAATATCTAAGTAAGTCTTTTGTCCCGCTGGTCTTAATTATAATTTCGAGCATTTTTTTCTCAACAAATCTATGGAAAAATCTGGAATTAAAGGCTTACGATATTTTATTTTCATTGCGTAACAATAGAGAAATTTCCAATGATGTGGTTATTGTTTCTATTGATGATGAAACTTTTGCGTCATTAGATACGAGGTGGCCATTTAAAAGACAGTTGTACGCAAAATTAATTGATAATTTAGAAAATGCCGGAGCAAAAACAATTGTTTTTGATATTGAATTTACCGAAAAATCAGATACTTTTAATGATTCATTATTTTCAAATGAATTAAATAAATATAACAATATCATTTTAGCAGGCAAAATTTATAAATATCAGGATGGAAATTATACTAAATTACAATTGGTTCAGCCTTTGGAAAGGTTTAGGAAAACTAATGATTGGGGAATTGTAAATATTATCCCTGACATAGATCAATTTGTCAGAAACTACTCTATTTATGATTTTGTCGGGCATGATATTTATTATTCTCTGGGATTATCTGCTTACGGAAATTATCTGTTTGGAAATAATTGGCAATCTAAAATCAAATCAAACAATCGATTTTTCAGTTTGGGGAATTTGAATTTTGAGAAAAAAAACGCCCATAATTTCCTCATTAATTTTGCAGGTCCATCCGGGTCTATTAAGAGTTATCCTTTTTCTCAAGTTATTGATGATTCGACATTTACCCTGCCAGTTCTTGACATAAATAGTTTTTATGATTTGAAAAACGCAAATGCTTTCAAAAATAAAATTGTTTTTATCGGAGCGACTTCCGATGAACTTCACGACGTTTTTCCAACGCCATTTTTAAGCGGTAAAAAATTAATGGCCGGAGTAGAAATTCATGCCAATTTTGTTGATTCAATTTTGATGAATAAATTTCTTCATAAACTTAATTTACTCCGGATTTTAATCCTAATCTTAATCACAAATATAGTTTTCTATTTAATCAATTCTAAGATAAAGCCATCGCGTTCTATTTTTATTTCACTTCTTTTTATTATTGGATATTGGTTAGTTGTCTATTATTTCTTTAGCCATAAGTTACTTATTTTACCTATTTTAATCATACCGGGATACGTAATAATTTCTTATCTCTACGGTTTTATTTTTCAACATTCAAAATTAAGAAAAGAACGTAAGTTTATAAAATTTGCTTTTGAGAGATATTTATCCGCCGATGTTGTAGAAGAACTTTTGGAAGATCCGAAAAAACTAAAATATGGCGGTCAAGAAAAAGAGATATCGATTTTATTTACCGATATTAGGTCATTTACAACCTTCACCGAATCTCATAATCTAAATGAAACAATTCCGCAATTACGAGAATATTTTACCGAAATGGTAAAAGCAATCAAAGATAATCGTGGAATGATTGATAAATTTATTGGTGATGCAATAATGGCTATTTTCGGTGATCCTATTTATGATGAAAATCACGCATTAAATGCTTGTAAAGCTGCCTTAGCAATGCAAGTTAACTTAAAAAAATTACAAGAAAAATGGCAAAAAAAAGGAGTGGATATTTTCGTGAACGGAATTGGAATTAATTCCGGAAATTGTATTGTTGGAAATTTGGGTTCAGAGCAGATCTTTGATTATACAGCTATTGGGGATACAGTTAATCTTGCATCGAGGCTTGAATCTGCTAATAAAAAATATCCGACTGAATCAAAAATAATAATTAGCGAATATACTTTTGAACTTGCAAAAGAAAAAATTATTGCCAAATATTTAGATGAAACAAAAGTTAAAGGAAAAGAAAAGTCTGTAAAAATTTATGAACTAATTGGAATTAAAGAATAGGAGTTTAAATGCATATCTTTTATAATTTCAACAAAAAGATACTTGATAAAATCAAAGTTGACCACCAACTTTTTGAATACACAGAATCTGAAAATCCTAATTTAACAAAATACGATATTTTTCTGAAATTAAAGGATAACAATTCCTATCAAATTATTTATCAGAAAAATAAAATTATCAATTCTAATGATAAAGACATTAACAATTTCCTCAAAATAGTTATCGAACTCCAAAACGCATTATTTGAGAGGGATTTAAATCAAAAAAAATATCTCTTTGAGATCAAAAACAAACTAATTATTAATAAAGAGAATACCAGATTACAAAAGAAATTAATTTATGATAGCAAATTTGATTGTTATAACTTTGGATATTTTAAATCTCAATGCCAAAAAGAAATTGAGAAATATAGAAGATATTTAGAACCATTTACAATTCTGCTTCTTGATATTGATAATTTTAAGAAAATTAATGATGAATATGGGCACGATGTTGGAGACATTGCGTTAGAAAAATTTATAGAAGCTATCAAAAAAAATATCAGAACGGTTGATATGGTTTTTAGATTTGGTGGTGATGAATTTGTCGTGCTTCTCCATAAAGCAATGATGGTCGGCTCATTTATCGTCTCAAAAAGAATTCAAGATTCTATCAACAAAATCTCATTTATGGCAAACAATGTCTTGGTTAAAAATAAAATAAAAACATCTATCGGTATTGTAACTGTCTCTGAAGAAGTCGAAGAAAATATTTTAGATGTTGATAGCTTATTCAAAAAAGCAGATAGAGCTCTTTATAATGCTAAAGATTCAGGGAAAAACAGAATTATCCATATTGAACATTGCAAGAGGTGCTAAAAAATGTTTTCCAGAATACTTATTCTTTTCAGTATAATTTTTCTCCCTTTGATGATTTTCGGACTGCCAAAATTCACAATAAAAAGTAATAGCTTTGAAAATAACGGCGATATTCCTTCAAAGTATTCTTATCACAATTCCAATATCTCTCCGGAATTGCACTGGTCAAATTTTCCCCAAAAAACAAAATCTTTTGCCATCATTGTTGATGATCCTGATGCTCCGGTTAAAACATGGGTTCATTGGGTAATTTATAATATACCTAAAACAACAACATCTCTCAAAGAACATTTAACTCATGAAAAAATATTTCCATCCGGCATAACTCAAGGAAAATCTGATTTTAAAAATTTTGGTTATGATGGTCCTGCTCCACCTTATGGAACTCACCATTATCATTTTAAAATTTATGCTTTAGATGCTGAATTAAATTTGCCGCCGGGACTTACTAAAAGTCAGTTAGAAGAAAAAATCAAACATCATATTTTAGCGAAAAGTGAAATTATCGGACTATTCGCAAAGTAAATCTTCGTTCCCAAAATTTATTGAGATTTATTCAAATAGACAATCCGATAATCAAATTATTTTTCAGATATTTTTTCATTAGAAATTCATTAAACAACCATAATTCACCTATTTAACCTTGACGAAATAGACAGTTTTAAATAATTAAGAAAAAATATTTTTGGAGGATTTGTGATTAAATTAACTATTGATCAATCAAAAATTGATGAAGCTAGAAATTATGCAAAAAATATAGTTGATTCTTTAAAATGGTTACTGAATGACTATAGCTCAGACACTATCGAAAGAACAATTGTACGTTTATTTGGAATTGATGGAGCAATTGACGAAACCCCAATTCCAAACCTCGTTGTCGAACACCTTAAAGAAAAAAACGTTATCGATCGTGGTGCAGCCTATTGGATTGCCAATTCAATGCTTGCTACAAATTTATCAGCTCAAGAAGTTGCTGAAGAAATTTCTAACGGGAAATTAGATGTTACAAGTTTAGATGCTCAACCTGATAAAAAAATAATCAAATTAATAGATGAATTAACTGAAAAAATGTTAAACCACATTAAAGCTCAGAAAAAGTTTAGAGAAAATAAATTTGAGGAATTTGGACCTCGCAAAAAACCATCTATTTACGTTATTGTTGCCACCGGTAATATTTATGACGATGTTGTTCAAGCAAAATCTGCGGCTCGGGAAGGTGCTGATATTATTGCGGTTATCCGCTCAACAGCTCAATCATTATTAGATTATGTACCTTACGGAGCAACTACTGTCGGTTTTGGCGGAACTTTCGCAACGCAAGAAAATTTCAAGATAATGAGACAAGGATTAGACGAAGTTGGTGATGAATTACACAGATATATTTCATTAACAAATTATGCTTCCGGTTTATGTATGCCTGAAATCGCAGTTATGGGTGCAATTGAACGACTCGACGTAATGTTAAATGATGCAATGTACGGAATTCTTTTTAGAGATATCAATATGAAGAGAACATTGTTGGATCAATATTTTTCCCGAATGATTAATGCTTATGCAGGTATAGAAATTCAAACCGGTGAAGATAATTATCTCACAACTTCGGATGCAATTGAAAAAGCATACACTGTTACCGCCTCGCAATTAATCAATGAACAATTCGCTTACGTTTCCGGAATTAAAAAAGAAAAATTGGGAATCGGACACGCTTTTGAAATCAACCCCGACATTACGGACAGTTTCAGTTATGAATTTGCTCACGCACTTTTAACAAGCAGACTATTCCCGGATTCTCCTTCAAAATATATGCCTCCAACAAAACACGCAACCGGAAATATCTTCAAAGTATATATTATGAATGCAATGTTCAACCTTGTTTCTCAAATGACAAATCAAGGTGTTCAACTTCTTGGAATGATGACGGAAGCAATTCATACTCCGCATTTGGTTGATCGAGCTTTAGCAATTGAAAATGCAAATTATGTTTTCAATACTGCTAAAAACTTTGCTCAAAATTTTGATTTATTGCCGGATAGTTTCATTAATAAAAGAGCCGAAACTGTTTTGGATGAAGCAAGATTATTCTTAAAAAAAGTATCTGAACAAGGTCTTTTTGAATCGATGTCAAAAGGTGATTTCGCCGATATCAAACGAACCGAATTTGGTGGAAAAGGTGTTCAAGGTATCTTTAAAAAATCAGAGAACTACTTCAATCCTTTTATGGATAGAATGAAAGCTGAATTAAATTTAAAATAACTTATCTGTTTTGGAGGAAAAATGAGTTTAAATATAGATCCAACAAAAATCAAACCTTACGGTGATACATTAGATGACGGAAGAATGCAATTTTCTTTCGCTCTCCCTGCTCCTGCCAATGAACAAGGTAAAGAAGCTGCCAAACAACTTCTTCAGCAAATGGGTTTAACCGAAATTGAAATATCTTATTATAGCGATTTAGGGGAAGGATTTACTCACTTTGTTGCTTATGCAAATACAAATATAAGCGTTGATCTCACAAAAATAAAAGTCAAAGTTGTCGATACTCCCATTATGGAAATGGAAGAAAATGACAAATACTTAGACGAAAATTACGGCAAAAAAATCACAATTGTAGGTGCTTGTATTGAATCAGACGCCCACACGGTTGGAATTGATGCAATTATGAATATGAAAGGTTATAACCACCGATTCGGTTTGGAAAGATACCGTAATTTTATTACTTATAATCTTGGTGCTCAAGTTTCATCTGAGGAATTATTAAAAAAAGCTGTCGAAGTAAATGCCGATGTTATTTTAGTTTCTCAAGTTGTAACTCAGAAAAATATTCATATAAAAAATTTAACAAAATTAATCAATCTTGCAGAATCTGAAGGTCTTCGTGATAAATTTTTATTTATCTGCGGTGGTCCGAGAATTAGTCATGAATTAGCAATTGAACTCGGTTATGATGCCGGTTTCGGCTCAGGTTCATATTCAACTGATGTTGCGTCATTCATATCTTTTCACTTTGCAGAAAAAAAATAATGAAAAAAATCAAACATCCTGTCAAACAGATGGGATGTTTTTTATTTTAGGAAAATAATGAAAAAAATTAATATCATTGGTGGCGGTCTTGCCGGAACAGAAGCAGCTTTGCAATTTTCTAAAAACAATTGGAAAGTTAATCTTTATGAAATGCGTCCTAAAAAAATGACTGACGCTCACAACACCGGTAATCTCGCTGAAATAGTTTGCAGCAACTCCTTCAAATCAAAATTAATGGGAACTTCTTCAGGCGTTTTAAAAGCTGAAATGAATTTATTAGGTTGTGAATTATTAAAAATTGCTGAAGAAACCGCTGTTCCCGCCGGAAATGCTTTGGCAGTGGATCGCGATAAATTTTCTCAAAAAGTAACGGATATAATTTCTAAAGATAATAACATTACCGTTATTAATGAAGAAATTAATGAAATTGGTAATGATTTGACTATTTTGGCATCCGGACCTTTAACTTCTCCGGCTTTAACGGAATATATTTCTAAACTTTTAGGAAAAGAACAATTGTATTTTTTTGATGCTATTGCACCGATTGTCGCAGCCGATTCTCTAAATTATGATATAGTTTTTAGAAAATCTCGCTATGATAAAGGTGAAGCGGATTATTTGAATTGTCCTTTTTCCAAAGAAGAATATTATCGGTTTGTCGAGGCTCTGAATTCCGGAGAAAAACACGAAGCAAAAGAATTTGAGACTAAGTTATTTAAAGAAATTAGCTTTAATTTTTATGAAAATTGTACACCGATTGAAGAACTTGCAAGACGCGGAAAAGATACTTTGAGATACGGAGTTATGAGACCGGTCGGATTAATAGATCCTAGAATTGGTAAACGTGCTTTTGCCGTTTTACAATTACGAACAGAAAACAAAGAAAAATCATACTATAACCTTGTCGGTTGCCAAACTATGTTAAAATATGGTGAACAAAAGGAAATTTTCAGACTTATTCCCGGAATGGAAAATGCCGAATTTTACAGATATGGTTCTATTCACAGAAATACTTATTTGAACTCACCGGAAATAATTAATCCAAATATGTCGTTCAAAAATAAAGATAATTTATTTGTGGCAGGACAAATTGCCGGTGTTGAAGGTTATACGGAATCTATTTTTAGCGGATTATTGACAGCAAAAATTATTATTGATGATTTACCAATGCTTCCTGAAACGACAATTTCCGGGCAATTATGGCGACATCTGATTAGTCCTTCTAAAAATTTCCAACCCATGAATTCCAATTTTGGACTGCTTCCGGAAATTAAAATGGAAAAGAAAAACAAACGTTTAAAAAAAGAATTATTAGGAAAGAGAGCTGTCGAATCCTTATCTGAATTCTTAAAAAATTTATAATAATTGACATAAATGAAGACATACATATATAGAAACAAAATTATCGGAGGTAATATAAAATGTATAGATTAAATGTAAGAACAAATTTCTCAGCCGCACATCAGTTGAGAGGATATAACGGTGCTTGCCAAAGATTGCACGGACACAATTGGCAAGTTAGAGTTTCCATAAAATGCAGTAAATTAAACGAACTTGGTATGGCGATAGATTTTACCATTATCAAAAAATATTTAGATTCATTAATGAATGAAGTTGATCATCGTTTTCTAAATGACCTTGAACCATTCAAAAATATAAATCCTACTTCCGAAAATATCGCAAAATATTTTTATGAAAGACTCTCTGAAATGATTGAAGAAGAGGAATGTTCTGTTGATGAAATTGAAGTTTGGGAATCCGAAAAATCTTCGGTAATTTATTCAAAATAAGATGATTAGAATAGTAGATTCGGTTTTCATAAAAAGTGCCGTAAAAATTCAAGATTACCCTTCTTCAGAATTTGTCGATATCGCTTTTGCCGGCAAATCAAACGTGGGAAAATCTTCAATGATAAATACAATTCTTAAAAGGAAAAAAATAGCCAAAGTCAGTTCTACTCCGGGAAAAACAAAGCTCGTGAATTTTTTTAAAATAACCTGTAAAACAGAATCAAACGATAACGCATATTTTAATTTGGTTGATTTACCCGGGTATGGATTTGCTAAAGTTAGTAAAAAAGAGAAAAATTCTTGGAAAAAAATGATAGACGACTATTTCACATCCAGAGTCCAGCTTCGCGGAATTGTTATCCTAATCGATATCAGACATAAAGCTGATGAAAAAGATAAAGTTATGATTAATATGGCTAAAGAAAGAAAAATCCCTTACCTTGTTGCTGCCACTAAAGCTGATAAAATTCCAAAATCTAAAATTAAAGCTACAATTAAACAAAGATCAGTTGAACATCAAATTAATGAATCGGAAATAATAGCTTTTTCTTCCCTAAAAAATATTGGATATAATGATTTGTTAATTTGGATGGAAAGCAGAACACTGTAAATTTGGAGTAACTTATGTTAGAAAAAATAAAAAGCCCAAATGACGTACAAAAATTAACTTATAGTGAACTTGCAATTCTTGCCGCTGAAATTAGAAAACGAATTGTAGATGTAACATCCGAGATTGGTGGACATATCGCTCCAAGCCTTGGTGCTACAGATATTAGCATCGCTTTACTAAAAGTTTTCTCGCCTTTAAAAGACAGAATTGTTTGGGATGTCGGGCATCAATCCTATGCCTACAAAATCCTCACCGAAAGAAATGATAGATTTGATACTATCAGACAATTCGGTGGTTTAGGAGGATTTAACGATCCGGAAGAAAGCAAATATGACGCTTTCAGAGTTGGACATTGCAGTACATCGGTTTCAGCAGCTTTAGGTATTGCAATGGCAAAAGAAAAACAAAATCTCCCGGGAAAAACAATTGCAATTATCGGAGATGGAGCTTTGACAGGCGGAATGGCTTTTGAAGGCTTAAACTATGCCGGACACGTCCAACAAAAAGATATGATTGTAATTCTCAACGATAATAAAATGTCGATCTCAAAAAATATTGGCGGACTGCAAAGATATTTAACCAATATGTTAGTTAGCAAATCCTACAATTCCTTAAAAAAACAAGTTTGGGATATTTCAGAAAAGTTACCCGATAGATTACGAAATAAATTTGTTTTTGGAGCTCAAAAAGTTGAAGAAAGTCTAATAAACATTTTAGTCCCGAATATTATTTTTGAAGATTTAGGATTCAAATATGTCGGTCCGGTTGATGGTCATGATATTCCCAGACTTGTTAGAGTATTTAACAAAGTTAAGAATTTTATGCACGGTCCCATTTTTATTCACGTAGTTACCCAAAAAGGAAAGGGTTTCAAATTTGCCGAACAGAATGCTACTAAATTTCACGGTCTCGGACCTTTTTCAGAATCTACCGGTGAAAATATTGCCAAGAAATCCGAATCGTTCTCATCTTTTTTTGGAAACAAATTATCCGAATTGGCTGATAAAAATCCTAAAATTGTTGCCATCACAGCAGCAATGACCGACGGTACAGGTCTCAAATCTTTTGCTAAAAATCATCCTGATAAAATTTATGATGTCGGTATTGCCGAACAACACGCTGTTACTTTTGCCGGAGGATTGGCAATTCAAGGTCTAAAACCATTTGTTGCAATATACTCAACCTTCTTGCAACGAGCTTACGATCAAATAATTCATGATGTGGCATTACAAAATTTACCGGTTGTCTTTTGTATAGACAGAGCCGGATTAGTTGGCGAAGACGGTCCGACCCACCATGGTTCGTTTGATATTTCATTTTTAACCCCTGTCCCGAATTTAGTAATTATGGCTCCTTCTTCCGCTGAAGATTTCGGATTAATGTTAGATTTCTGCGAACAATATAATGATGGTCCAACCGCAATACGCTATCCGCGAGGAAAGATTAATTATTGCAAAAAAACTTTACCAAAAGTTGAACTTGGTAAATCCCAAACAATTCATGGGGGAGATAAAATCGCCTTAATTGGATTGGGAACCGGCGTAAGAATGGCTGAAAATGTGGAAAAAATATTAAAAGAAAAATATCCTGAAGCTAATTTTTATTTAATCAACGCCAGATTTTCAAAACCTTTGGATTTAGAAATGCTCAATAATCTGAAATCTAAAGTAAAATACATTTTTACTTTTGAAGAAAATTCTGAAATAGGCGGTTTCGGTTCAATGGTTAAAGATTATTTTTCAGAATCAGACATCAAAGTAAAATCTTTCGGATTACCCGATAAGTTTGTAACTCACGGTAAAGTTAATAAGTTATATGAATCTATCGGGTTTACACCGGAAAATTTTGCGGAAGAAATTTCAGAAAAAATCAAAGGCTATTATGAATAGTTTTTTAAAAACTGATACAATTGTCGCAATTTCAACTCCACAAGGTACGGGTGGAATTCATATTCTGAGAATTAGCGGAAAAGATTCTATCAAAACAGTTAATGAATATTTTGAGGGAAAAAATCTTCTTACTTTGAAATCACATAGCCTGACTTTTGGGAAATTCCATAATAAAGGAGTAATAATTGATGAAGTTTTGATTTCGGTATTCAAAGCTCCTAAAACCTTTACAGGCGAAGATGTTGTAGAAATTTCTTGTCATGGAAATTATTTTATAGCTACCCAAATTTTAGAAACATTACTCCAAGATTTAAGATTGGCGGAACCGGGAGAATTTACAAAACGTGCTTTTATAAATAACCGCATAGATTTGACAAAAGCTGAAGCTATCGGTGATCTTTTGGAAGCACAAACAAAATCTGCTCATCAATTGGCAATCAATCAATTAGAAGGAAAATTATACGACAAAATTAACTCTCTAATAAAATTTATAACTGAATTAAGAATGCTTCTTGAATTGGAAATTGATTTCGTTGAACAAGGATTGGGTGCACTCAATCATGACCTGTTTTTAACAAAACTTCAAAATCTAAAATCCAAAATTATTACTTTGATAAATTCAGGCAATGAAGGATTGATTATTAAAGACGGTTTGAAAATAGCCTTAGTCGGTGCTCCAAATGTTGGTAAATCAAGCATATTTAATAAATTTCTCAAAAGTGAAAGAGCAATTGTAACGCCTATCCCCGGAACGACGCGAGATTATTTGGAAGAATCAATCGCAATGAATGGGTTTTTACTTAAAATCTTTGATACGGCCGGAATTCGGAAAACTGATGATCAAATAGAAATTTTAGGAATCGAACGATCCCTTCAAATCATAAAGAAATCTCATCTTGTTTTCTTTATTTCCGATTTTGATGATGAAGCAAATTACGAAAAATTGAGCAAAATTATTCCTAAAGAAAAAATCTGGAAAATTGCTAATAAATCCGATAAGATGGACTTTGAAATGCGTCAAAATCTGAAAGATAAAAACTTCATTTTAACAAATACCGTTGATGAAGACGGAATGGATGATTTAAAAAAAGAAGTTCTCAATTACATCAAAAATGACAATTATGATCTCGAATCAGGCATTTTGACCAATCTCCGTCAAATTGAAGCAGTAAGGAAATCTTTGGAATCGTTAAACAAAGCAATTGACTCTTTTAAAAATAACTTAGGTTATGAATTTACCGCTTTTGATTTAAAAGAGGCAAGTGAATATTTGGAAGAAATTGTTGGAAAAATTACAAACGAAGATATTTTAACAAACATTTTTTCAAACTTCTGTGTTGGAAAATAAATATCTTTCAAAATTTATAAAAATATAAGGAGGAATTATGATTAATCCACTAATTTTCAGACAGTATGATGTGAGAGGAATCGTCGATAAAGATCTGACAAATGAGTCAGTTTATCTTTTAGGAAAAGGATTCGGAACTTATCTTAGAAATAAAGGATTAAAATCTGTTTCAATTGGAGGTGATGCCAGATTAAGCTCACCTAGGTTTAAAGATCAATTTACAAAAGGTCTTTTAGAAACAGGTTGTGATGTTAAAGATGTAGGAATTTTAGCAACTCCGGTTCTATATTTTTCCATTCAAGATTTAGGAACTGATGCCGGCGTTATGATTACCGGAAGTCACAATCCCCCGGAATATAATGGATTCAAATTAAACTTGGGATTAATGAGTATTTACGGCGAAGAAATTCAAAAAGTTTACCAAATAATTAAATCTAATAAATTTTCAGAAGGTAAAGGTGAATTAAAAATAATCCCGGGAATGATCGATAAATATATGGATTATGTAGTTAGTGTTGTCAAAATTGACCGTCCGGTAAAAGTAATTGTTGATGCCGGAAACGGTGCCGGCGGACCAATATTACCACCAATTTTAAGAAGATTGGGCTGTGAAGTTACCGAAATGTATTGCGAAATGGATGGAAATTTCCCAAATCATCATCCGGATCCAACTGTTGCCGAATATATTAAAGACTTAATTAAAGCTGTTAAAGAAAGTGATAACGAACTCGGAATCGGTCTCGATGGTGATGCTGACAGAATTGGCGTGATTGATGAAAATGGAAATCCATTATTCGGAGATCAAATTTTGGATATTTATGCTCGTGATTTTTTAACAGACAATCCCGGTGAAAAAGTAGTAGCTGATGTGAAATGTTCAAAAAATTTGTTTGATGATATAAAAAAATTCGGAGGAACTCCGATTATGCACAATACCGGTCACGCAATGATTAAACAAAAAATGCATGAGGATAATATCAAAATGGGTGGAGAAATGAGCGGGCATATTTTCTTTGCCGACAGATTTTTCGGATTTGATGATGCCATTTATGCTTCCTGTAGATTTATAGAAATCGTGGCAAAAAGTAAAAAGAAAGTTAGTGAATTTCTATCAGATCAACCGAAAATGTTTAACACTCCTGAAATCAGAGTTGATTGTCCTGACGACGTAAAATTTGAGCTTGTGGAAAAAGTTAAGGACGAATTTATTGCCGAAAACTATGATGTGAACGGAATAGATGGAGTTCGCGTAACTTTTGAAGATGGCTGGGGATTGGTAAGAGCATCCAACACTCAACCGGTTTTAGTTATGAGATTTGAAGCATTATCTGAAAACAGATTAAAAGAAATTAAAGATTTGTTTGAAGCAAAAATAGCAAAACACAATAAATAGAATATATATTTTTAAGCAAAAAAAGAGAACTTTAAAGTTCTCTTTTTTATTTATTCGGGTTATAAAACCAAGTTAATTTACAATTTGAATTTTGAAACAACACCATTCAGTTTTTCTGTCAAATTAGCAACTGTTTCAGCAGTTGAGTGTGTATTATCCGAAACATTTGTTACCTCAGATGTTGATTCGGCAATATTTTCAACATTTGCTCTAACAGCCTCAAGTGTTTTTGCAATATTGTTGAATCTTTCCGTAATCTCATCCATCGATTTTTTACTATCATCGCTTTTTGCACTAACTTCTTGAGCCAATCCCGAAACATCGGCAGAATTTTTACTAATTTCCCCAACTCCAATATTTGCTTCTTCAATATTTCTGGCAATTTGAGTAGTATTATTAGTCAATTCGTTACTTCTTTCATTAACATTTTGTGCTCCTTCGGAAGCAATCATGACAGAGGATGAAATTTCGCTCATGGTAGCAGTTTGTTCTTCAACAGCGGAAGCAATTGTCATATTAATGTTATTTAATTCTTCAATTGTTTTCCCTACCACAGAAATTGAATCTACTGCTTGTTGAGTAGCTTCTTGCATTTCATCAACTTGAGCGGAAATTTGTTCAGTTGCACTGGCAGTTTGTTTTGCCAATTCCTTAACTTCATTAGCAACAACGGCAAAACCTTTTCCAGCTTCTCCGGCACCGGCAGCTTCAATAGTAGCATTAAGAGCCAGCATATTTGTCTGGTCAGTAATATCACCGATTAGTTTAACAATTTTGCTTACGGAATCAGCTGTAACTTTTAATTTTTCCATTATTGCTTGAGTCTCATTAGATTTTACATTTGCATCTTCGGAGATACTGCTTGCTTCAGCTGTTTTTCGAGAAACTTCGGTAAGTGTAGCTGTCATTTCTTCAATTGCAGCAGCGGAAGTATTGATTCCACTATTAACATTATCAATTTCACCGGAAATTTCAGTAACCATATTATTCATCGATTGAACAGCATCAGTTACTTCGTTAACATTTACGGAAGTTTGCTCTGCAGCAGCAGCAATCATATTCATATTAGCAGCCATCTGATCTGAATTTGTAGCAACTTCGTTACTTATATCAGTAGCTTTTTCAGCTTCAGAAACAGCAATTTCAATATTTTTATGAACATCGGTAATAGCATCTTTTGTAATTTGTACTTTTTCATCTACATCATCAGTTTCTACATTAATCAAGTGCGAATTGGAAAGTAATTCTTCCGACATATCGTTTAATGATTTTGCGTAAGTAGCAGTATCCGAAATCAAACCATGCAGTTTTTCAATAAAAAGATTAAATCCTTCCGCAAGAGCTCCAATTTCATCTTCAGCCCCAACTTCCAATCTAACGGTGAGATCCCCTTCACCTTGAGCTAAATCATTAATAGCCTCTTCTAATTTTTTAATTCTCTCAATAACCATTTTTTTCATTAAGACAAAAATCAAAACAACTACAATTATAATAATTAAAATATTTGTTAAAACACTTCCGAGAATTGCCTTGGATAGTTTTTGCTTTATAACTTTGTCAGAAATATAAACTTCAGCTTTAGCAACAACTTTAGTATCCTTATCATTTTTCTTAATTTCTAAAATGTGTTTTGTAATTCCTTTACCGGTAAAGTTAGACATATCGACAATTTTACCCGCATCATCTTTTCCCCGAGCTAAAAATGGGGTAGTATTGCCTGTCTCATAAACTACAACACCGGCAAGATTTGGATTTTTTAATTTTTTATTCACGTATTTTATTGCTGATTCTTTGTCATAATTCCAAATATCATTATACAATTTTAAAGGTAGGTCTTGTTCAATAAGCCCAATCTCTTCCCTTGAACCTTGTATTAACAATTTCTTTTGACTATTAATTTGAATTATTGTAAAAATCAATTCTATCGCAATAAATGATATTGCCACCACCAAAATTATTTTCATCAGCAGAGATTTTTTTTTCATCTGAAACTCCTTTGCTTATTAATTACCATATTACTTTATTTTATCATTTATGATTAGACTTTAAGTCAGTTTACTTTTCTTACAGTCCGACTGTCAATGAAATAATTATTTAAAAGCTTCCATCCCTGAAAAATCACGGTATAAGTCAAAACTTTTTAATGTCCGTAAATCATTTTCAGTTTCCGTATTCATAACTATTCTTGTTAGTAATTCTCCTAATCCCGGACCGAGCATAAAGCCTTGTCCGCTCATTCCAACAGCATTAATATAATTAGGAATAGCTTTAAATCTTCCGACAATTGGGAAACCATCCGGAGTCATTGGATATTGTCCACGCCATGAACGACGAATTTTTATTGCAGCCAATTTTGGATATAGTTCCACCATTCTTTTTGCAACACTTGGGAAAAATCCGGAAGTAGAATCACTATCTATTCCTTCTATTGATGGATCCGGAGTTATGCAAAATACAACTTGACCTTCACTATTTTGATAGAAATAGTAATTTTTAGAATCTTTACCCGGTCTCATATCAACTACCATCGGACCAAAAAATCTTTTCATCGGTTCAGAAATAGCAGCTTCATGATTATCAGGATTAACCGGTAATTTACAGCCGACCATCTCTCCGATTTCCTTTGCATATCCGCCGGCAGCATTAATAATTTGTTTTGAATAATACTTCCCTTTATTGGTTGTAACCAAGAATTTATCATTGGCTTTTGCAATATCAATTACTCTTTCTTCAAATTTATACTGAGCTCCATATTCCAAACTTTTAAAGTAAAAAGCGTTTATTGCCAATAATGGAGAACAAGATCCATCATATTGTGAATAAGTTGAGCCACGCAAACCTTTAGAATTTATGCCAGGAACCAATTCTAGGTATTCTTCTTTAGATAACCATTTAATATCCAAATTAAAGGATTTTTGAATCTTCATTAAATCTTTCAGTTTTTTTTCATCTTCTTCATTATAAGCAGGATAACTGTAACCATTTGAAATCCAACCGATATCATCTCCGAATTTTTCTTTCCAAGTCGAGAAAATTTCAATACTTCGTTGGGAAACAGATATTTTACCAAAATCCGAGTGAGTTGCTCTTACTCCGCCGATCGCTTTTTTATTGTTGTCTTGTCCCGGAGAAGAATTAATATCAATCACTAAAGTTTTTATTTTATTTTCAGCCAAAGACATTGCAGTTGGAACACCAACTGAACCGGCGCCAATTACTATCACATCAAAATTATTCATTTTCTCCTCCTTCCTTTCCAGCTAAAACACCGAGAGGAACCTCAACATACAGCGGTCTTCTCGTGTTATCAACAATTGTAGAAATTCCTTCTTCCCTGAAAATTTGCTTGATTAAATTGTCGCATGTTTTTGCTCCGCACGGACCCATTCCTGCTCTGGTAATTGCTTTAATTTGATTCAAATCGTAAATGCCTTCTTTAATAAGTTTTCGGATTTCTCCGGCAGTAACTCTTTCACAAAGACAAACCATTGCGTCATCTTTCATTTTTGTAGGAATAATCGGATTATCCAAAGGTTTGGAGATTTCATCGGCTTGTACTTTGAAAGCAACAATTTTTTTAACATTTTCCTTATCTGCTTTTACAGAGACTATTTGAGTTAATTTCTTCTTATTTTTTTCAATGTTAACAACTTCAAATTTATCAATAAAATTACCGTCAATATCAACACAATCTACTTTATCTCCAATATTAACTATAATATTTCCAATTTCATAAGGAATTTTAACTATTGGATTATCAGCATCTTTACGATAATCGGAAAGAGTAATTGCCAAGCCCGGACAAGTTACAACGCACAATCCGCAACCGATACACCCGCCGGTATAAACAGGTTTTCCCGTGATTGGATCTCCTTGCATTTGGATAGCATTTACAGGACAAACCGTTGAACACGGATTACAAGGAATTTCCTGAATACAATTAATTATCGGCATAATTCCTTTTTCATCTTTAGGATATTCTAATTTGGAAATTTCACCCGGATGTTTTTTGAGGATTTGAGCTTTTTCATACCAACTTTCAGGAACATCATTGATCTCGGCTCCAAGAAATTTTGCTATTTTTAAACCAACTATTTTACCGTTAAACATTGCAGAAGAAGCTTCGGCAATTGCTTCCGCATCACCGGCAGAAAATATATTCATTCCGGCTTTTTCTGCTTCATCAGTAAATTCTTTAACAGATTCAAGACCAACAGCAATTAGAATTGTATCGCATTTAAAAGATTTTTCCGTACCCGGAATAAGATTAAATTTATCATCAATCTGTCCGATTGTAACGGAATCAACACTTTCTTCTCCGTTCGCTGAAACTATTGTATGAGAAGTATAAATTGGTACGCCAAATCTTTTTAATTTATCAGCGTGAACTTTATAACCACCGCATTTAGGCATTGCTTCAATTAATCCAACTACTTCAATTCCCGCTTGTAAAGCGTGATAGCCGGCAATTAATCCAACGTTTCCACCACCGACAATAAATAATCTCTCACTTGCTTTTATCAAATCTCTATTTACTAATGTTTGAAAAGCACCGGCACCATAAATTCCGGCTAATGTATTTCCCGGAAAACGTAAAAATTTTTCTCTGGCTCCGGCAGCATTTAAGATAACTTTAGGCTCAATAATTTTATATTTTCCTTTAGAAAAAACACCGACTTTTTTATCTTTAAATACAAAAATCGCCGTACTTTCAGTCCAAACATCTATATTACTATTTTCATTAACTTTATTTGCCAACAATTCTCCGATTTCAATTCCGCGAGTTCCGGCATAAGAATCTTCTACGGAACCAAAAAATTTATGTGTTTGAAGAACTAATTTCCCACCGAGTTTTTCTTTATCGTCTAAAATTATTGACTTAATATTATTTTCAGCAATTTGTAATGATGCTGATAAACCGGCCGGACCGCCACCAATAATTAGAACATCCGTTTTAATTGATTCAATATCTTCCAAAACAGGTTCTTTTTCAACATCGGGAAGCTCCGGCAAACCCTCAGCCGGCATTACAATCATATTTTCTTTTACAGCAGTCATACAAGATTTAACCGGAACGCCGTTGGCAATAACCGTACATTTTGAACATTGTCCGTTAGCGCAGAAAATACCTTGAGCAGAATTGTCTTTTTCATGATGTCCGAAAATCTTAATTCCATTTGCAAACAAAGCGGAAGCTATTTTTTCACCTTTGACAGCTTTAAGAGGTTTATTTTCCCAGTAAAAAGTAACTTTATTTTTATCTTCAACCGGTAAAATAGGATGAGTAGTTAAACGAAAAGTATCCATAATTCCTTCCTTATTTTTTTTTATTTTTTTTTTTTAAAAAATATGTGTCAAGTAGAATTAACCTTTTAACAATTTTTTTAGGACTGCACCGACAGAAAATTATCTTTTCATAGCAATCGATAAATTCATAAAAGATTAAGAATAAGATATTTAAACTCGGAATAACAATAATTAAAACGACTTTTTATTTTTTTATCAAATTTATTGAAAAAACACTTGACATTCAAATATGTATATTTTAAAAAAATAAATTATAAAAAAACTGGAGGAAAAATGAAAAAACTGCTTACTATTGTAGCACTAATTTTATCTACTTTCTTATTTGGAGAATTAGATAATTTTACAATCGTCAATCCGGACAATTCAAACGTTAAAATTTCTAACAACTGCTTTGTTTCTCAAAACAACACCTTCTTTTTTACCTATCGACAAAAAAATACGAATGATGAATCTATAATACTTTCAAAATCAACTAATCTCGGTGAAAACTATACATACAAAGAAATTTATACTGCGAACGAATTAAGCGAACCTAACATCACAATTTTCAATAATAAAATCATTGTTTTCTTTGCAGATAAAAACACGGGACAAATGATTAGAGCAATTTCCGATAATGACGGAGAAGATTTTACCCTAAATGAAAATACTGATTCGGAAATTTATAACAGCGGTACTGAAATTGTCGCAAACAATAAGCTTAATGTTTTATATCAAAGAGGAAGAACTTTACCTGCTTCAAGATATTCATTATTTTTTGACAATTCTATTTTTGAAAATGGCTCACCTGTTCCCTATACCGGATATCATTCAATCAACGGAAAATTTCACTCCAATACAAATATCGAGATAATTAATACCAGTGGAACTTCAAATCCTGATGCACCCGGCTGGCCATTATTTTTAGGATATACCAGTACAAGCGGAACAATAAATTATCAAGGCGATAATCCTCCAATATCAGAAATTTTTCAAGGCGGATATTCTGAAAACGTTGCTCAACTTCAATTTAACAAACAAGATTTATTATTGAATTCCATTCACCCTTTTGGAACCGTACCAAATGAAAACTTCGTAATTTATATGAGAATGACGGGGAATTCCTGTGTTAGTTATATTGGTCAAATTCAATCTGTTGGTATAGACACGTTAGTTATCTATGATTCTTACCCACCTTATGGACCGGTTGGTGATTCTATAGGTGTAAATTATGTTCCGGTAAAAGATACTGTTTGGACTCAGGTCGATATTCCCTTTCAAAACAACCAATCAATTTATGTACCTGATGTTCTTTATTTACAGGGAAGTGTAAGCGGAAAACATACTATTTATTCTTACAAATCAACTTATCTTACCGGGGATATCACATACACGGGGACCAATGTTGGCGAGGCTCCTGATGATGTAGAAAATCCAAATGAAAATGATTTCTTCGGTTTGATTTCCAACGATAAAATATATATTTCATACGGGTATTTTTCTCCGGAATTAGGTACACGCCAGAAAGTAAATTGCAACGGAATAAATCTTTACGGATCTTATGCCGCAATTAAAGATAATGATGATCCTGTGGGAAATAGCGTCTTTACATTTGAATATCAACATCCTCATCCGTCCACAGAGCCTTGTGTTTACAATAACGAAAGCTATGATAAAATAGATTTGCATATGCACAAATTCCCTCAAGATGCAGACAATCCTTGGCCGGCAGATCTTGATTATCCTTATTATAACCCACTTTGGCCGGAATCGTCAGAGCACATAACTTTTGAACGTGGTATAATTAATCTTTTCGGAAGCGTAGCTCAAATAAATGCAGGTAATATTCACTGTTCAGGAAGCGATTCTTTTAATCATTCAACTCCGGCGGTTTGGGATTTTGAAAATCATCTTTATGGTACAACTCATCCTTCTACCGGATACGCAAAAAATTATCATTTAGATTCGAGATTAAAATATTCCGCTCCTCCAAATTTCTGCCAATTAGAAAATGTTCCTGCCGATGTTGACCCGCAATTTATATTATCTTCTTCAGAAGATGGTAATAATTTCACGGAAAATTATTCTAATAATGATAATTCCGTAGTAAAATCTGTAAAATTTGATATTAAAAATAATGAAATAGCTATCGTAAGATCAACTGACTCGGGTACAACTATTTTATACTCTAATAATTCAGGTGAAGATTTTTCTACTGAACAACTTAGTATCCATATTTTAAAAATTATAAATGTCAAAATCACAAATAGGGTTTATATTTTAGCAAAGCCATATTATGGAATAGGTCATACTCTTTATTGCTTCAATCCGGAAACTCAAAATGTTGAAACAATTTATGAAAACACTGAAGAAAATTATCCTCAAAATATTGCTTCCGATATAAACCAAAATCTGTTTTTAGCAAAAACAACAAACGAAAATATTGTTTTTTATGAATTACAAGGAAACGAATTGGTAAATATTTATTCAAAATCTCTTTCCGAATTACCTTCTCCAATCCAAAGTGATGACAAATTGATTTTCACATTCGATAACGATAATCAGATGTATTTAATCTACAATCTTGATAATGAAAATTCCTATCTTCCTTTCGGCAATGTTTATATTTCCAAAGGTGTTTTGGAAAATGTTGGGAACCAACACGATGAAGTCAATCCTGTAAAACCGACAATTACAAATTATCCAAATCCATTTGTCCTGTCCGGAAATAAACGCTCGGCAAATACAACTTTCAAATTCACTTTAAACAAAAATTCCAAGGTGGAAATTAACGTTTATAACTTAAAAGGTCAAAAAGTGGCTGAAGTTATAAATAAAAATATGACTAAAGGTGAACATAAAATTAATTGGAACGCCAGAAATTCATCTAATAAAATCCTTTCTTCAGGAATTTATTTTTATGAATACAGAATTGATAATAAAGTTAATTCCGTAAAAAAATGCATCATCATTAAATAAGAAAAATAAAAAAATAAACCCGTCAATTTGGCGGGTTTATTTTTACTAAATTTCCATTAACATCAAAGTTCCCCTTCTAAAAACCAACTTATTTATTGCCAATAATCTTGCTTTAATTTCTATCGCCAAATAAAAAATCATAAGGAAAAAATATGAATAAAAATCAAAATAATCCCATGCATGGAATGACTTTAGAAAAAATATTAAACAACCTTTTTGAATATTACGGATGGAAAGAACTTGGAATGAAAATCAACATTCGTTGTTTTAATGAAAATCCATCGATAAAATCCAGTCTAAAATTCCTCAGAAAAACTCCTTGGGCTCGAAAAAAAGTGGAAGATTTATTCATTTACACGGAAAAAATCAAGTCCAAAGAAAAAGTCTGGAATCAAAAAAACAACTCTTAATTTATTTAGTTTTTTTGTCCTTCCAAATAGAGAAGGATAAAGTCGCAATTGCATAACTTACCAAAATCAAAAGCGGTTCAATTATTGCACAATAGTTGATCCTTTCAATACTGTATTTCTCATTACTTCAATAAAATATGAAATTGGAATTATATAAGCCAAAAACTGAGCCCAATTGGGCATACTCGCAATCGGTGTAAAAAGTCCTGATAAGAAAATAAAAATCATCATCAAAAAATAAGCAACAAACATTGCCTGCTGTTGAGTATCAGAATTGCTGGAAATAATAAGTCCGATTGAAAGCATAGAAATAAGATAAATTCCTCCAAACACAAATATTGTGGTCAAACTGCCTAAAATTGGGATCTGATAAATTAATTTACAAATTAACAAACCAAAAGCCAATTCCATCATTCCAATTAACCAAAGCGGTATCAATTTCCCGACAATAAACTGCGTCTTTTTCAAAGGTGTAACATTTAATTGTTCAATCGTACCCAATTCTTTTTCTCGGGCAATATTCATTGAATTTACGAAAACTCCAATCATTCTCTCTATTATTTGTAAAATAATATATTTTCTTGACGCAAAAGTAAATGAAATATTGTTTAGGAAAATTGTTTAAGAAGATTCAATAAAATATTATGGATGATGTCTTAAAAATTAAGTGAGTTAACAAATGGCTTTTTTGCCAATTTTTTTACACCAAATTTTGGGACGTTATCTAATGAAAAAAATCTCATATTTTTCAGCTGAGGTTGAAGAACATATTGACCATGTGTAAAATCAATAACAGATAAAACAATAATATGTGATTATCTTGCAGCATTTACCGTATTAACTCTTCTATATTAGACTCACGACACTTTGAAAATATTTGGTAAATCATTAGATCATCGACGTTTTTCTCAGATAAAAAAGATACTCCTTTTAATGAGCACCTAATGATTTTGGTTTAGTTTACATTGGTTAAACTATTTAGACGATAATATTCTATCAATTTTTTTAGAAACAAGTATTTAATTCAAAGATTTTTTATTGCGTAATTTATCCTCTATTAATAAATTACAACTATAGATAATTTTCGTCTAATTCCTTTCTTCTCTTATGATTTTCATTATACCATTTTATTGTTTCCGAAAGTTGTTCTTCGATGGAATGTTTTTGGATGTATCCGTCCTTCCTTATTTTCTCTGAATAGTATTCGGTTGAGGTTGCAAATTTCCTCATTCTATCACTGTTAATCGGAATATCTTTATGCAAAACTTTCGCTAAAACATCA
>JAMOQM010000113.1 GCA_027064005.1 Candidatus Cloacimonadota bacterium
ATTTTATCTACATAAATATTCGCATTGGGAAATTTCAGTCTCAATAATTTTTGGGAAATAGTTGTTGATGGTAAGTAGATATTTTGAACATCATTTTTAGAATCTTCAAAAGTGTGATACACAATATAATGGTTAATTTGATATAAAGTAGTGGTATGGTAATAATTTTCATGGGAAAAATCTTGTGAAACCATCGTGGTAAAAATATCAGCTTCATCCTTTTTGGATACATCACTAAAAAAAATCGGTGTTATCCCGATATTGTTGCACATTTTTTTTATGATATCAATATCAATTCCGGAATATTGGTTATTATCGCCAATAAATTGCAAAGGTTCAAGATTTTTAGAGACAAAAACAGAAAGATAATTCCTATTATTTAGAAAATCTTTCCCGGATTTCGTAAGGAAATTTTTAGCTATTAAAGTTGAAAAAGTTATCAAGAATAAGACAATTAAAGATTTTTTCATAATTAATTTTCCAACAATTCTTCAATTTTTGTAATCAACATTTGCATTTTAAATGGTTTTGAAAAAAAACCGTCAGCCTTATATTTTTCAGCACTTTCGCGAGCTTTTTCTACAGACACACCGGTGATAAGAATAACAGGGATAGTATTTTCTAATTGTTTAACCTTTCTTAAAAGTTCAATCCCTCCCATGAGTGGCATATTTATATCTGAAACAATGATATCAGGTTTTTCAGATAGAACTTTCTCGTAAGCTATTTCTCCGTTTTCCGCTTCAATTACTTCATAATCTAACATTGTTAAGAAATCATTTATCATCGTTCTCAACAATACTTCATCATCGACAATCAACACTTTGCTCATTTACCACTCCTTACTTGAAAAATTAGGAAGAGATTATTACACCTCTTCCTATAATTTATCTTTAACTATTTATATTCTTTTATTGATTCAGCTAATCTTTTAATTCCTTCAACATTTTGTTCTTCAGAAGCATAAGAGAAATTAAGTCTGGCAGTATTCCTTCCACCATCATCACATCTAAAAGCACTTCCAATAACAAAAGCAACTTTTTTTTCAATTGCAATTTTGAAAAGTTTTTCCGAATCCATTCCTTCAGGTAAGGTTAATAATAAGAAAAGACCACCTTCCGGATTTGTCCATGAAACGCCTTCCGGCATATATTTTTTTAGAGAATCCATCATAATTTCTTTTTTCTTTCTATACATTTCGATTATCTCTTTGATTTTAATTTTCAAAAGACCTTTTTGAAGATATCTCGCTGCAATTCTTTGGGTAAATGGTGAAGTACATAAATCTGTGGCTTGTTTTGCGACTACAAATTTATCTACAATCTCTTGACTGGCAATAACCCAACCGATTCTTAAACCGGGAGCAAATATTTTTGAAAATGTTCCAAGCATAATAACATTTCCGGTTTCATCCAATTCATAAAGAGTTTTTTGAGGTTTTCCTTCATAACGCAATTCTCGGTATGGACTATCTTCAATAATCAAGATATTATATTTGGATGAGATTTTAAGAATTTCTTTTCGACGTTTTTCAGTCATTGTTATTCCTGCCGGATTTTGGAAATCAGGGATAATGTAAATGAATTTTGGTAATTCATTTTTAGATTTCATTTCTTCAATAGTTTTTTCCAATTCAATTGAACTCATACCTTCATCATCTAAAGGAACTCCAACCATTGAAGCACCATAGCTGTTGAAAGCACTTAATCCGCCTAAATAGGACGGAAGTCCCACGATAATTTTATCTCCGCGATTAATTAAGAGTTTAGCAACTAAATCCAAACCTTGTTGAGATGCAGTTGTGATAATCAAATTATCAATTGAAATGTTTAGTCCTTGTTCTTGATAAACTTTTACCAGTTCTTCTCGTAACAAATTATCCCCTTCCGTTGAACCGTATTGCAAAGCTTTTGTTGCTTCCGTTTCCATCATTTCATTAACAATAACTTTCAGTTCATCTACCGGAAATGATAATGGTGAAGGCAAACCACCGGCAAAAGAAATAATATCAGGGTTTGAAGTTAGTTTCAATAATTCTCTAATAGCCGAGCGTTTCATACCTTTAGCATTATCTGATAAAATGCTGTTCAATTCTCTAGTCATAATTCCTCCGATTTTTTTATTTGTATTTTTTTAATATTTTATATTCTTCAATTTGTTTATTGATATTGCCGATCAAATCATTTCGAATTTTAGTTTCAATAATCAATTCGTTTTTTTTAGGATTTACTTCTTCCTTGAGTACTCTGGAATTATCATAAATAAAAGATATCAATTTTCCTAATTCCATCGGAACTTCAATTTTATGATTCAGAGAACTTTTCTCAGCAAAATAAATTATTTTGTCATACAATTCTTGCATATTTTCATTAGTTTTTGCAGAGATAAAAACAGAATTAGGATAATCAATCTTTAATCTTTTAACCAAAAATTTTGAAGCAATTTTATCTAAGTTATCTATTTTGTTAAAAACCATCAGGATATTTTTTTCATCAACTTCTAAATCGTTTAAAATAGAATTTACCGCTTGAATATTCTCATATATCTCTCGATTTGAAACATCAACCACGTGAAGTAATAAATCCGCTTCATTTACTTCCTTCAAAGTAGAATGAAAAGAATTTATCAAAGTTGTAGGCAAATTTTTAATAAAACCAATCGTATCAGTTATCGCTATTTTTTCTCCATTATTTAATTCAAAAACACGGGATGTTGAGTCCAAAGTCGCAAATAATCGATCCGCAGTATATATTTTGGAACTCGTCAATTTATTGAAAAGAGTTGATTTCCCGGCATTTGTATATCCAACTAAAGAAATTGATAAAAAATCTTTTCTCTTTTTTCGTTTCGTGAGTGTTTCTTTATTGATTTTATCTAATCTGCTTTTTAAAAGAGTAATCTTCTTTTTAATCAATCTTCGATCAATTTCTATTTGTTTTTCACCCGGACCTTTAAATCCGATTCCGCCTTCAATACGGGATAAATGTTTCCACATATTTTTCAATCGGGAATAATTGTATTGAAGCATTGCCAATTCAACTTGTATTTTTGATTGCTTAGATTTTGCGTGTTTTGAAAAGATATTTAGGATAAGTTCAGTTCTATCAACAATATTGCATTTGGTAATATCAGAAATATTTTTAGCTTGAGAAGGAGTAAGATTGTCATTAAATATTAGAGTTTTTACATCCATCTTTTCTCCTAAATCTCTTATTTCAGCCAATTTTCCTTTTCCCAAATAAGTTGCTCCGAGAGGTTTTTCCAAAACTTGAAAAATTCTCTCAACAACTTCAATATCAGCGGTATCACAAAGTCTTTCCAGCTCATCAGTTGATTCAATATGATTGTTGTTTTTATTATTTTTATAAATTATACTTACAATAAAAACTTTTTCTTTTTTATTAGAATCAATATTAATCATTATCACTATAAACTAGGACTTTTTTATTTTTTCTTCTCCATTCCAAATATGCATCTTTAACTTCAAGTTTAAATATTATTTCCTTATTCTCATCCTCAAAGTTAATTATATTTAGATAATGAAACCGCCCGTCTTTACCTTTGAAATTTTTTTGTGGTAATTCGATTGAAACGTCATGTCCTTTCTTCAAAACCGTGATTTCATTAATATAAACACCGTCTTGGACTTCCCAAATTCCTCTTGCCTCAACAATGCCTGAACTAACATCTTTAAACCTAATTTTCATTTCTATATCCTTATTAAATAATTTTCTCCAAGTTTTCATAATAATCCATTAATGACAAGTTTTTTCACAAAAAAAATTACCTGCCTCAACTTCATAAAAAATCTAAAGAATTTTCCTGTGAGATAAAGAAAGAAATAGATTACCTTTAGAATGAAGATATGAATAAAAGATAAAATAAATACCTTGCATTTATGAATACTATTTTTATATTTGGGTAAAAAAAAGGTGGTGATTTATGAATATCAAAGAAATTAACCATTATTTCAATAAGTTTAAATTCGGCGTTGATAATTATCATAATTTAATGAAAAATAAAATTAGCGAAATCTTAATAGTTTCCACGTTTTACGATGCTTTTGTTTTTGAACAAGACAACAATATTTTTGAACAAATTTTCGGTGAATATCAGCATTTCAATTTATCAACCTCTCCGAGAATAACATCTGTTCCTTCGGGAGTTCAAGCCTTAGAAGCAATTAAAAATAAAAGATATGATATAATTATTTCCATGATTAGAATTGGAGACATATCTCCTTTTGAATTAAGCAAACAAGCTAAAGAAATTTATCCGGATTTGCCCTTTTATTTATTGCTTAATGTTCAATCTGATATTTCTTTAATTAATCAAAATCCTTTATATAAAAAATATATTGATGATGTCTTTTATTGGAACGGCGATTCTAAAGTTTTATTGGCAATTATTAAATCGGTTGAAGATAGATGGAATCTTGATTATGACACCAAAAACGGATTGGTTAGAGTAATACTTCTGGTTGAAGATAATATTATTTATTATTCAAAATTTCTACCTCTTCTTTATTCCGAGATTTTAAAACAAACTCAACGACTAATTGATGAAGAAGAAAATACAGCCAATAAACGTTTAAGAATGCGTGGTCGTCCAAAAGTCATTTTAGTCCATGATTATAAAGATGCTCTGGACATCTTAGACAAATATCAAGACTATATCATTACCGTAATCTCAGATGTAAGTTACCCAAACGATGGAGTTATGGATAATGAAGCAGGATTTCATCTAATTAATCATATGAAAAAAAACAAATATCTTATTCCTGTTTTACTGCAATCATCTGAATTAAAAAACAAATCGAGAGCTACTGAAACGGGAGCCGCTTTTCTTTTGAAACAATCTAAAACTCTCTTGAAAAACCTAAGAAAATTTGTCATTGAAAGATTAGGTTTCGGAGATTTTGTTTTCCGAAATCAGCAACATGAGGAATTAGCTCGTGCCAGAACAATGATTGATTTTGAAAAATTATTAAAAACAGTTCCGGAAGATTCTATCTTATATCACAGCAAAAGTAATGCCTTTTCTACCTGGTTAATTGCCAGAGGTGAATTCCAAGTCGCAAAACAGATATTACCAATCCAAATTAATGATTTTCCAACTGTTTCCGAATTGCGAGAATTTCTCTTAAATACTTTTGAACAAGCCAGAAAAAATAGAGTCAAAGGAAGTATTGTAGATTTTTCACCTGATTCTCTTACTCAAGAAGGTGTTGTAGTTCGAATGGCCAAAGGATCTCTCGGAGGTAAAGGAAGAGGTTTAGCTTTTTTGAACGCACTGCTCGTTTCTATGGAATTTGACGAAAAATACCCCGAAGTAAAAATCACTATTCCAAGCACAGCTATTATCGGTACGGAAGAATTTGATCAATTTTTAGATTACAATAACATTGATACCGATAGACTTCAATCACTTTCTGATATTGAAATCAAAGAAATTTTTCTGAGAGGAAATCTCTCAAATGATTTAATGAATAATTTGGATATTTATTTAGACTATATTAAAAGTCCAATTGCAGTTAGATCTTCAGGATTGCTGGAAGACTCCCAGGCTCAACCATTTGCCGGAATTTACGAAACATATATGCTGCCAAATAATAGTAAAGAAAAATGGACGAGAATAAAACACTTAGCCGATGCAATAAAATTAGTCTTTTCCTCTGTTTATCATGAAAATGCCAGAAATTATATTGAAGGCATAAATTATCAAGTTGAGGAAGAAAAGATGGCAGTTGTTATCCAAGAAATTGTTGGTAAAAATCATCAGAACTATTTTTATCCAAATTTTTCAGGTGTAGCTCAATCATTCAACTTCTACCCCACCTCATATATGAAAAATGGAGACGGAATTGTTTCGCTCGCAGTCGGATTAGGAAAATATGTTGTGGAAGGGAAAAACACATTTATGTTCTGTCCTAAATATCCCAAAACAGACATTCTTACTCAAAAAGAAATTATGGGAAATAATCAAAAAGATTTTTTTGCTTTAGATATCAACAATCCGCATTTTTCATTGATCGAAGGAGAAGATGCCACTTTAATAAAATTGAACATCAAACTGGCAAAAGAACATAAAGCTTTGAAACATCTCTATTCTGTTTGGGATTTCCAAAATAATCAATTGGTTGAAAATCAATTTTTAAAAGGTCCAATCGTAGTTAGATTTGCAAATATTTTAAAATACAATTACATTCCCCTTGGAAAAATCATTGAAGAAATTCTTCAAATTGGCGAAATTGCTTCCGGTGTCCCGGTAGAAATTGAGTTCGCCGTAAATATGACAACCGGTCAACACAAAGCATCATTTTATCTTTTACAAATTCGCCCGCTCACAGTTAATTCTGACCTTATAAATATTGATACAGAAAATATTAGTCATGAAAAATTGCTTCTTTTTGCTTATAATAGTATGGGAAATAATTTAATTAATGACATCCATAATATTATTTTCATCAAAAGAGATAAATTTGATAAGACTAAAACAAAATTAATGCAAAAAGAAGTTGCTGAAATTAATAAACGCTACGGAGAAAAGAATAAAAAATTTATTATGATAGGACCGGGGCGTTGGGGAACTCGAGATCCATTTTTAGGGATTCCGGTTAAGTGGAACGAAATAAGTAATGCCAGTATCCTTGTTGAGATTGGCTTGAAAAACTTTGTAATTGACCCTTCTCAGGGAACACATTTCTTCCACAATTTGGTAGCAAAAAATATTGGTTATTTCAATGTTCCTTTTAATTCTGAGAAACATTGGATAGATTGGGAATGGTTGGAATCTCAGAATCCTGTTGAAGAAACAGAATTCTTTAAAGTTGTCCGTTTTGACAAACCCTTTATTACAAAAATTGACGGGCACAAAGGTTTAGCTATCATTTCAAAACCTGAAAATGAATCCGCAAAAGAATAATATTAAGCAAGTTAAGACGGTCGCATATTTTCTGCGACCTTTTTTCTTAAAAAAAAATAATAATATCTTTGACAACTTTATCAAAAAATCATTTTTAGTATAATTCGGAGGTTAAGTGAAAAAGTTTGTTAAGTATTTTTTGAGAGCTACGTTTTTAATTTTAATTATGTATTTTATTGCATCTATGACTTTTATTGGTCAGCGTAGTTTATATTCATTATATAAAGCTAATAGGGATTTAAAGCTTTTAAAAGATAAAAATGCAAGCTTAATTACTTCAAATGCAGAATTAGAGAAAAAAAATAAACTTTTAAAAAACGACCCTTTCACAATCAAAAAAGTTGCTCGGGAAAAATACGGAATGGGTGCAAAAGGAGAATTAATTCTCCGATATTAATTTTTTGATTTTTTCACTAAACTCAATCCACAAATTACCAGCGAAATTATTTAAAATTAAATCTGCCAAATTGTATGTAAATGAGTCATAATTATCTATTAAAATTATATTCTTCATTATTTTTCCCGCATTATACAATCTATCAAATTAATAATTAAATCATCTCGTTTGAGCTTTGATAAATCTTTTCGGTATCCTTAACAGGTTTAAAAGATTTTCGATGAATTGGAGTTATTCCAAATTCTTTTAAAGCTTCAAAATGAGCTTTTGTTGGATATCCTTTGTGCTTTTTAAAATTGAATTCCGGATAAATTTTATCCATTTCAATCATAATTCTATCACGAGTAACTTTAGCCAAAATTGATGCTGCTGCAATTGAAGCAAATTTAGCATCACCTTTAACAATATATTGAG